>JBEKYD010000009.1:0-57411 GCA_049511335.1 Bryobacteraceae bacterium
TGGCGGACAGGCCCACGAAAATGCCGTGGTTCGGCAACAAACAGCTCCTGATCCGCTTCGCCTAGAGCCGTGAAACCAGCGAAATGTTAGGTCAAGGCAGTACCGTGGAAATCGAGGCTAGGTGTACAACGGTAGAAGAGTCTAGAAAGTAGAGTTTTAAAGTAGAGTTTCAAATAGGTCCAAACGTCGTTCCCACAACGCCCACTCCAGCAGCTATCGTCTTAATCCCTAATGCACGCGCTTGTCGCAGCGTAGAAAATTGTCCAGTACTTACGCCTAATGGGACTAAAAGAACCACATGTGTTAGACCAGAAGCATGCTTCCTTTCGAGATACTGAAGAAACTCTGGCTCCCACAACGCAATCATCTCCATAGAGCCAGGACGGATGTCGTACAGTTTGCTAACTTGGACCCTCGGCGCATCGAGAGGCTCAACCGTCCCGTCGTATAAGAAACAAGCCGATGCCACCTTGTAACCATTTCGGTACCGAAGAAATCGGTCTCCAGTGATATTTAGTGTGCACCAACCTTGTTTAGGATCATCTCCCCAAGCACGCACAGCGGGATTCTGCTCCGATTCTGGCCACCAAGGTAAGTTATCTGGTCTCATCCAGTACGGAATCCATGCCGAAGCTCCCAGTAAGATGCAGACAACTACTGGCCAGTAGTTACGCGGGATTCCGTTCGTGGTCCGAGGCTGTTCCCTCCATCCGCTCGTAGACAATTGCTGCTCCGCAATTTTGAGTTGCCTCCACGCGAGGAATAACGCGGCGATACTGATGAGCACCGGCAACCAAAAATCCATGCCGACAGACTATCACCGATACAGGAAGGACGCCAATAAACGCAACTATTGCAATCTGCAATAGACGATTTTGTCAAGCCTCGTTCAACGCTCATTTCAGACACCGCCAGGGCCGGGCGCGGGGGCGGGGCCCCCCTTGAGCAAAGAACCGTTTTATGAAACGTGGATGAACCTCCAAACTTGCGCGTTGGAAGGTTTTTTGAATGATACAATTTGAGGCGTGCCGACGAATGAAGAGATCCTGCAAAAAGCCGTTGTAAGGATTGCAGATACCTTGCAAAGAATCGCGGATGCGCTCGAAGCTATTGCGAAAAAGTCTGATCCTGAGTTCAAGCCAGGCAGCATAAAGAGGTGAACGCCAAAGAGTAGAGGGGCCGAAGGGGAGAGCCTGACATAAGCCCTTGGCCAGAACGGCGGACACGTCGGAGGGCTCCGACATGTTCACGATTTTCGCGCTTCCGGAATGAAGAAGGGGAGGCGCTGGCGGCGAAAGAGCCGCCCTTCGAAGCCCCAGCGGCGCCTTGATCGGCGGCCCTTGTCCGGTGCGCAGTGCCAGATCCGGCTTGGCTCTTGGCCTCAGTTCTGATACTGTGAGGCACATGAAGCGACTCCAACCGGTGATCTGGAGCAAGGGCACTTTCCTCAGCCCGCAACACCTGCAGTTGCAGGATCGCTTTCTCGAAAACCTGCTGCAATTCCAGCTCGACAACCTGGCCTTTCGCCCTTGGGGCTTTCGGTCGCTGCAGATCGCGAAGGAGCCCTTGGGCGCCGGCGAATTTGGAATCGCCAGCGCGTCGGGAATCTTCGCCGACGGCTTACTCTTCGACATCCCCGCTTCCGACGCCGCCCCGCCGCTCAAGCAACTGGCCGAATGCTTCGACCCCGATCAGACCTCCCTCGACCTTTATCTGGCCGTGCCGGATTATCGCGAGCGCGGCTTGAACGTGGCGACTTCGGCGCGCGAGGGCGGCGCCCGCTACCGCGCCGAGACCGAGTTGTTTCGCGACGAGAATACCGGCTTGGCGGAGCGTCCCGTTCAGATTGCGCGCAAGAACCTGCGCCTGCTGGCCGAAGGCGAATCGCGCGACGGTTATTCCACCTTGCGCGTGGCGCGCGTGGTCCGCACCGCGGCCGGCCTGTTCCAACTCGATCCGCGGTTCGTCCCGCCGCTGCTCGATCTGAATGCGAGCGATTACCTGGTGGCCATCGCGCGGCGCCTGGTGGAGCTGCTCACCACGCGCTCCAGCGCCATTTCCGGTATGCGCCGCCAGAAGAACCAAACCCTGGCCGATTTCACCGCCGCCGATATCGCCAATTTCTGGCTGCTCTACACCGTCAATTCCGCCTATCCGGTGTTCCGCCATCTTTTCGAGACTCGCGGCGGCCATCCGGAAACGTTATACGCAGCCATGCTGGAACTGGCCGGAGCGCTCACTACCTTCTCCACCAAGATTCACCCCCGCGACTTGCCCGTCTACGACCACGACGACCTGGGCGCCTGTTTCACCGAGCTCGACGAGAAGCTGCGCGCGCTGCTTGAAACCGTGGTGCCAACCAACGTAGTCGCGTTGCCCCTCAAGCTGGTGCAGCCCTCGATTTACGCCACTGCGATCGATCAGGACAAATACCTGACGAATACGCGCATGTACCTGGCGGCCGGCGCCGAAGCGCGGGAGGCGGAAATCGTTACCCGAGTGCCGGTGCTGGTGAAGGTCTGCTCGGCCAGCCATATCGAGCACATCGTGCGCAACGCGCTCCCCGGCCTGACGCTCACGCACCTGCCGTCGCCGCCCAGCGCGATCCCGATTAAGTTGAACTATCAGTATTTCAGCCTGAACCAATCGGGCGTCTGCTGGGAAGCCATCCAGCGCGCGCGCAACCTGGCGGCCTACGTGCCGGCCGATTTGCCCAACCCGCAACTGGAGTTGATCATCCTGCTGCCGCAAGCGGGATAGGGCCAGTCAGACCGTGCCGCTGCTTGATGTTCGCGTCCATTGAATCGAGTCTTTCCGGGTCGTTTGGCTCTCAGCGCCGAACCAGTAGATAGACAACCAGCGAACCAACCAGGAAGCTCAGCAGGCAGAAGATTGCAATTAGCAACCAGTTGGTCTGCGGCGCCGCTGGGCCGGCGGGCATTTGGGGCGCTGGCATCTGCGGCGCCTGCATTTGAACCTGCGGAATCTGCATCTGGGGCGGCGGGGCCGAGAACGACGGCGGTTGCATCTGCAGATTCGGTCCCTGCATGCTCATTTGCGGACCTTGTACCTGCGGCGCTTGCATCTGCATTTGGGGCACCTGCATTTGGGGCATCTGCATTTGCGGAGACTGGGGCGGCGCGGCAACTGGCGGCGCCGGCGGCGCATTCAGGGCTTGCATCATGCGGGTGTATTCGCTGGGGCCCTGCGGCGCGGATGGCGGCGGAGCTTGCGCCGGAAGCGAGAAAGCTCCGGTCGCGCCCGCACCCGCGGGTGGCCCGTACGCCGGAGTGTATGGAGCTGGCGCGGCAGGCGGCGGTGGCGGGGGAGCTGGCGGCGCATTCAACCTGCCGAACATTTGTGTGAACTCGCCAGGCTGGGCGGCGGGTGGCGGAGTTACAGCCGGCGGCGGCAGCGGCGGCGGCGGTGGGAGGCCTGTGGACGCGGGGAGCTGCGGGCCGGGAGTGGGTGCGCTGGCCTGGAAATAGCGAGTAAATTCTCCGCCCTGCGCCGGAGGCGGCGAAACCGGAGAGGCCGGCGACGGCGAATGAAACATCTGGGTAAACTCGCCCGGCGGTGGTGGCGCCGGCTTCGCTTGGGTCTCAGGCCAATCGCCCTGTGTTTTCCCGGCTGGAAGCGGGGATTGGAACATGCGCGTGAATTCACCCGGCTGCCCCGAAGGCGGAGAAACTGGCTGCGGTCGAGCGGCGGGAGGAGTTGGCGCTGTTTCTGCCGGCGCGTGGAACAACCGCGTGAACTCGCCGGGCTCTTTGCTTCCTGCAGCGGGAGGCGTGGCGGCCGGTTCGGCAGAAGATTGCGGAGTTGCCGGCATCGCCATCGTCGGCTGGGCCGTCGGCGCCTGGAATAGTCTGGTGAATTCTCCAGGCGCCTGGGCCGCTGCAGCCGGAGCCGCGGCGGCTGGGGCAGCAGGAGGCTCCGGAGTTGCCGGCATCGCCGGCATCGTCATCGTCGGCTGAACCGCCGGCGCCTCAAAGAGCCGGGTAAATTCCCCAGGCTCCTGGTTCGCCGCGGTCGGCGCGGGAGCGGCTGCCGGCATCCGCGATGTCGGCTGGGGCGCCGGTGCTTCGAACATCCGGGTGAATTCGCCAGGCGCCTGGGGCGGCGCCGGAGTCGCGGGTGGCTGGGGAAGCGGAGGTGTTTTTGCCACCGGAGGCTGAGGCAGGGTAACTTTCCAAGTCCCGACCCGGTTGTATTTCTGCGCTTCGGCCAGGGCTGCGCGTTCCATCATGACCACCCACTCGTTCAGGTGCACGAATGGCGGCGCGTCGGTCACCACGTAGTCGGTACCTTCGAAATCGCCGATTTCGATCAGGCGCGGCGCCTCGCGAAACGCCTGGACTCGCGCCAGAAGCAGTTGGTTTTCGGGCGTCTTGCCGCCGAGGAGCAGGTGGACCGTAACCTCCCGGCCGCTATCTTTCCGCCGGGCCCGGAAGCCCCTGGTCCCTTCACCTTCGAGCTGGGCGATCAGCTCGTATTGGTCATAAAAGCTCATGACACCCCCGAAGTGCCGGACCTGGCACCTTCACATGGTACCGCGCCCGATTCGAAAATGCGCCGGATGGAACCGCCTATGCTAAAGTGGCGAACGAGCGTATGAAGCTGCTGTCGCGCGTGGTGTGGTCGGAAGGTATGTATCTGGGGCCGCATCATTTCCAGGTACAGAGCCGGTATTTTGAGGATTCCATCCAGTTCGCCGTTTCCTCGCTCTGGTTCGCGGCGTATGGCGTTGCGGGCCTGGAGCTCGATGCCGAAGCTCTGCGCAACGGCACCGTCTCGCTGATTCACGCCCGCGGCATCTTTGCCGACGGCCTGCCGTTCAACATGCCGGAAAGCGACGCACTTCCCGCGCCGCGCGCCATTGCCGACCTCTTCCCGCCGACCCGCGATTCCATCACGGTGCTGCTGGCCATTCCGCCGCGCAAGCCCAACGGCTTCAATTGCGTGTTGGAGACCAACGGCGCGTCCGGCGAAGATGCCCGCTATTTAGCCGAGGCGCGAGTGCTGCACGACGAGAACACGGGCGCCGACGAACGGCCGGTGCGCTTCGGGCGCAAAAACCTTCGCCTGCTGATGGATACCGAGCAGGCCGGAGACCTGATCACCCTACCGCTCGGTCGCGTCATGCGCGATGGCGCCGGCCACTTCGTTTACGACGCGCAATTCGTGCCGCCGGTGCTGGGCATCGGCGCCAGCCAGCGTTTGATGGAAATCCTGGGACGTTTGATCGAAATCCTGAACGAGAAATCCGCCTCGATCGGCCGTGGCGCGGCAGCGGCCGGCGGCGCGATGGAATTTTCGACCCGCGAGATCGCCAATTTCTGGTTGCTGCATGCGGTGAATTCAGCCTTGGCTCCGTTGCGCCATCTGTTTCTTGCCAAGCGCGGCCATCCCGAGGAACTCTACCGCGAGCTGGCGCGTCTGGGTGGGGCGCTATGCACTTTCGCTCTGGATTCCCATCCGCGCAGCCTCCCGGTTTACGACCACCTGAATCTGAGCGAATGCTTCGACGCGCTCGACCGCCATATTCGCGCGCACCTGGAAACCATCGTCCCGACCAACTGTTTGTCCATTCCGCTGGCAAAGACCGGGAATTATTACTGGGAGGGACAGGTGAGCGATCAACGCTGCCTGGGCCGCGCGCGATGGGTGCTGGCGGTACGCGCGGACATGGGGGAAGCCGAGCTGATGACCCACGCTCCCCAGCTCATCAAGGTCTGTACGCCGCCCTTTGTTCGCGAGCTTGTCCGCCGCGCTCTTCCCGGCATGACCCTGACCCATTTATCGGTTCCCCCGGCCGCCATTTCGGCCCGAGTGGAAACGCAATACTTCGGCATTAGCCGTACGGGACCGTGCTGGGATCATATCGTGCAGACGCGCACCGTCGGACTGTACGTTCCCGGCGAGTTCCCCAACCCGGAAGTAGAGATTCTGGTGGTTTTGGATGCATAAGCAATGATGCCTACTGCTGCCACCGGCCGCCGGCCGGAAAACTTGCCTTTGATTTACCAGGAAGTGTTGACTGCCGTCGTTCGCCTGCGCGCGGGCCGGCAGGGCGTTACCGAGCCGGAGGCTTTTCGCCACCACAGCCGGGAAGCGTTGAGGACCGCCGCCAGCCAGGCCATGGCCGCGGGCTACACTGCCGAAGACGTGAAGTACGCCACTTTCGCCGCGGTGGCGTTCCTCGACGAATCCATCCTCAATTCGCAAAACCCGATCTTTGCCGACTGGCTGCGCAAACCTCTTCAGGAAGAACTGTTCGGGACCCATATCGCTGGGGAAGTCTTCTTCCAGAATCTGCAGCAACTGCTGGGCCGGCAGGATTCGCACGATCTGGCCGACCTGCTCGAGATCCATCTGCTGGCGATGCTGCTCGGTTTCAGCGGCCGTTACAGCGTGGGCAACCGCGGCGAACTGGCGCAAATCATCGCCATGACGCGCGACAAAATCCGCCGGGTGAGGGGAGCGTTCGGACCGCTTTCGCCGGCCTGGAACCCGCCGGCGGAAGCCTTGAGCAAGCGGGGCGATCCGTGGGTGCGCAAGCTGGCCGCGATCGCCATCGTGTGCGCGGCCGTCACCGTGCTGCTGTTCGCCGGCTACAAAATCGGTCTAAGTTCCGGAGTGTCGGATGTTCACAACATCGCCGCACAGGCGAAAGGCTAGGAGCGGAGCATGATTTTCTACGTGATCCTGGGCGTCGTCCTGGTCGCGCTCTTGGTTCTCACCGCGCTGTGGCTGCGCCAACGGAAGAGGCAGAAACAAGCGCAAGCCGCGGGAACCGCGGATCAGGCGCCGGGCAGCGATGAAATCTCGCTGCTGGTTCGCGAAGCCGAAGCCAAGCTTTCCGCCGGCAAACTGGCCGAAGGCGCCCGCGTGGGCCAATTGCCCGTTTATCTCGTGATGGGCGACACCGGGAGCACCAAGACCAGCGTGATGCTCAATTCCGGCCTGGAAGCGGAGTTGATTGCCGGGCAGGTGTATCAGAGCGGAAACGTGACACCCACACGAGCCGCCAACATCTGGTTTTCGCGCCGCTCGTTATTCGTGGAAGCCGGTGGGCGGATGGCTGCGGAAGCTCCCAAGTGGAGCAAGCTGATTTCGCGGCTCCAGCCGCACTCCTCGGTAATGGGCAAGGGCGAGCAAGCCCCGCGCGCCGCCGTGGTCTGTTTCGATTGCGAAGTCTTCACTCGCTCGGGGGCGCAGGAGGCAGCCGTGAATTCGGCGCGGGCCCTGCGGGCGCGCCTGGGAGAGATTTGCCAAGCCATGGGCATTAACCTGCCCGTGTACGTGCTTTTCACTAAGGGCGACCGCGTGCCTTTCTTCACCGACTTTTTCCGCAATCTGAGCAACGAGGAAGCGGGCCAGGTGCTCGGCGTGACCCTCCCCATGCTGGGGCGCCGCAATGAAGGCGTTTATGGCGACGAGGAGACGGCCCGGCTGACCGGCAACTTCGAGCGCCTGTTTCGCACGCTGGCCGACGCCCGTCCGGAGTTTCTGGGGCGCGAAACGGATGGCAGCAAGTTGCCCGCCGCTTATGAATTTCCGCGCGAGTTTCGCAAGCTGCGCACCGCGGCGGTACAGTTCCTGGTGGATCTTTGCCGTCCCAGCCAGTTGACGGTGGGGCCGTTTCTGCGCGGCTTCTACTTCACCGGTGTGCGCCCTGTCCTGATCAACGAATCCGCACCCGTGGCGCCCGCCGCCGCGGAGCAGGCAGCGGGCTACGGGTCGGCCAGCGGCGCGACTGGCATCTTCCATGTGGGCGGACGCCCGCAGGCCGCGGCGCCGCAACCGGTCGGCGCCACGCGCAAGGTTCCACAGTGGGTTTTTCTCACACACCTGTTCCATAACGTGCTGCTGGCCGATCGCGGGGCTTTGGGAGCGAGCGGATCGAGCACCAAGACCAGCCGCGGACGGCGTATCTTGCTGGCCGCCGGAGCGGCCCTGTGCCTGCTGCTGGCGACGGCGTTTACGGTCAGCTTCTTTCGCAATCGCGGATTGGAATCGCAGGTTCGGGACGCCGCCGAGAGCATCGCTTCGGGCGAATCCACCCGCGCCGACCTGGCTTCCCTTCCCAGCTTGCAGAAGCTCGAAGGGCTGCGGCAGTCACTCGAAACGCTCGCGGCTTATCACCGCGACGGCGCTCCTTGGAGCTATCGCTGGGGTCTATATGCGGGCGACGACTTATACCCCGAGGCTCGCAGGCTTTATTTCGCGCGCTTCAAGCAGTTGCTGTTCGCCCAGACGCAGGGTAACATCCAGCACTTCCTGGCATCTCTGCCCGCCACACCCGGTCCGGAGTACGGCCAGACTTACAACGCGCTCAAGGCCTACTTAATCACCACTTCTTTTCACGATAAGAGCACCAAGGAGTGGCTCGCTCCGGTGCTGCTGAGCTGGTGGGTGAATAACCAGGGTGTCGACGGCGATCGACAGGCCTTGGCGCAGAAGCAGTTTGAATATTACGCCGAAGAATTGCAGAGCGCCAACCCGTATTCCAGCGTCAATGACTCCGACGCGATCGAGCACGCGCGCCATTACCTGGCCCAGTTCGCGGGCGAAGAGGCGGTTTACGCATTCCTGCTGGCCGAAGCCGGCAAGAGCAGCCCGCCCATCGATTTCAACCGCCAGTTTCCGGGCTCGGCGCAAACCGTGGTGGAGTCGCACGAAGTGCCGGGAGCCTTTTCCAAGAGCGGCTGGGCGTTCATGAAAGATGCGCTCAACCACGTGGATCGCTACATCAACGGTGAGCGCTGGGTGCTGGGCGAACAGGCGCAGGCCAATATCGATAGAAACAAGCTGGCCGTGGATCTGCGCGCCCGCTATAACACAGACTTTACCAATCAGTGGCGCACTTACGTCAAGTCCGCCAATGTGGTCCGCTACGCCGGCCTGAAAGACGCCAGCCAGAAGCTGCAGCAACTCTCCGGCAATCAATCCGCCCTGCTGGCGCTGCTGTGCGTGGCGTCGCAGAATACTTCGGTGGACGACACCGGGGTAGCCGGCCTGTTCCAGCCGGTGCAATCGGTCACTCCGGCTCCATGCTCGGATAGGTACATCCAGGGCCCGAACCAGAGTTACATGAGTAATCTGCTGGCGCTTCAGACCGCCGTCGACCAAGTGGCTTCGCAGCCGGGACCGCTTACCGACGCGGGCGCGGGCACGGTGCAGGGCGCCGCTTCGACCGCCAAGCTTTCCACCGGTCAAATCGCGCAAGCTTTTCGCCCCGACCCGGACGGCCACGTGGATGCCCTGACTCATACGTTGCTGGAGGAGCCGATCACCTATGTGGATCCCCTGGTCCGCAACCCCGGTTTGGGCGAGATCAACGCCAAGGGCAAAGATCTGTGCGGGCAGATGCGACCCCTGCTCGCTAAATATCCCTTTACGCCGTCGAGTAAAGCGATGGCCACGCTGGCCGACATCGACGCTGTCTTCAAGCCCAAAGACGGCATGCTGTGGCAGTTTTACGATCAAAACCTGCAGAAGGCAATTACCCGCGTCGGGTCTCAGTTCATCGCCGCTTCCTCGGGCGGCATGACCATCAACCCCTCGTTCCTCGCATTCCTGAATCGGGCGGCCGCGTTTGCCGACGCAGCATATTCGAATAACTCCGCCGACCCTCATTTCAACTACACGGTTCGCCTGATTCCGCTGCCCGATACGGAAAGCGCGAAACTGACGGTGGACGGCAAAGCCATGCAGTTCAGCGCCGCCGATCCTTCCAAATCGGCTCCCTTCGCATGGCCCGGTTCCGCCTCCGGCGTACAACTTTCGGTCAAGGTCAAAGGCGGAAGCGATCACGACTATGGCAGTTACGACGGTCTCTGGGCCATCTTCCAGTTGGTGGACGATGCCGATCTGCACCAGGGAACGCAAGTCGAAATTGCCATGAAACGCGGTAAGTCCGACACTCAAGTTACTGACAATGGCCGCCCGGTGAGAGTTCGCTTCGACTTACAATCCACGCCTTCGGTCTTCGATAGAGGTTACTTCGCCGGCATGTCGTGTGTAGCAGAGGTGGCACGGCCTTGATCCAGTTGCCGGCGCGCATCGGCAAGTACGAGCTGGAAGAGTTTCTGGGCGGCGGCATGTCGCATGTCTATCGCGCCAGGGATACGGTAATCGGCCGCACCGTGGCGGTGAAGATTCTGACCGAGGCCGGCTGCGCCGATGCCGAAACCAAGGCCCGCTTCCTGGCCGAGGCCCGCATGGCCGGCAACCTGGCGCACGACAACATCATCAGCATTTACGATTTCGGCGAGGATCAAAACGGCCATCCTTTCCTGGTGATGGAATTTCTGCGTGGCGAGGACCTGCGCCATGCCATTCGCGACGGCCATACGGGCGACCTTCGCGGGAAGCTCAAAATCGCTCTGCAAGTGGCCCGCGCGCTGGAATATATCCACTCACAGGGCATCGTTCACCGCGACATCAAGCCGGAAAACGTGCACCTGAACGCGGCCGCTGTCGTAAAACTGATGGATTTCGGCATTGCCAAGACCGCCGATATGTCGCTTACGCGCGCCGGTTACGTGTTGGGGACGCCATATTACATGGCTCCCGAGCAAGTTACCGGGCAGAACGTCACTGAGCAGGTGGACGTCTATGCGTTCGGCGTGCTGCTGTTTGAGCTGCTTTCGGGTCAAAAACCCATCAGCGGCGACACGGTGGAGCGCATTTTCTATAGCATTCTGAACGAGCCTCTCAACCTGGAACCGTTGCGCCAGGCGGGCGTGCCGCCGGCAATCTGCGATCTGGTGGCGCGCTCGACGGCCAAGAGTCCCGCGGAAAGGCCGCAGGGGTTTGGCGCCGTATGCGCGGAGATCGAACAATTCATCGACAATACCGATGCAGCTACGACGGTGTTACCTCAAGTGGCTGTTACGCCGGCGGTGACGCTAGTTTCGACACGGCCGGCGTGGCTGGTGCCGGGGATTATTGTGCTAGCGCTGGCAGCGATCGGCGGTACTTACTTCGTGGTTCGTCCCAAAGCGGTGCCCGCCCCTTCCACACCAATACTGGCGGCCACGATTTCCACCTCCACGGGCACCATGCTCCTGGTGCCCGCTGGAACTTTTGAATACGGCGGGGATAAGCGCCCGATCCCCCTGACGACCTTCTACATCGATAAGACGGAAGTTCCTAATTCCGCTTATGCCGACTTCTGCTCGGCCACCGGCCGTAAGTTACCCGATGGCTTTCCGTCCGATAAACCCGACTTACCCGTGGTGAACGTGACAATCACAGATGCGCACGCGTTCGCCGCATGGGCTGGCAAGCGTTTGCCTAACGACAAGGAGTGGGAAAAGGCCGCCCGCGGCGCTGACGGCCGTTCCTTCCCCTGGGGCAATCAACAGGACGGCTCGCGCGCCAACCTGAATTCGAACGGCCTGCGTCCGGTCGGCGATTTCGCCGACGGCGCCAGCCCCTGCGGTGCACTGAACATGATCGGCAATGCCTGGGAGTTGGTGGAACAATTGACGCCGCCCAGCAAGCAAGCGATCGAGATTTTCCGCACCCAGCTTGTTCCTCCGCCCACCGCCGACGAACCCTGGTACCTGATTCGCGGCACGTCGTTCAAATATCCCCTCGATGCTGATGCGATTTGGGACAAAACCACCGTGCCCGCCCGATTCAAAGGCCCCGACATCGGCTTTCGCTGTGCGAAAGATGCGCATTGAAGGGGAAGGAGTCAGAAGTCAGAATGAAGCATACGCAAGCATTGCGGACTGCTGACTCCTGACTTCTCCAATGCCGTTTACTTCGGGTCGCGTGCGGCAAGAAAAGCCGAGATGGCTCTCGGCTCAGCAGGCTTGACAGCCCGCGCCACGGGGCTAAGTGAACCTACTCCAGCACTTCAATTGCATCGCCGGGCCGCACCAACCCCGGTTCTCGCACGGCGGCATATAGGCCGCTCATGCCCCAACAGGGCGACGAGCAGTCGCCGGCTTTCACGTGCCGGTCGAAGATCTCGCCTTTGATGGCCGGGCCGTAGATATCGAGTTGGTTGCACGGAATGCGCGGTTGGGTAATTTCCAGGCATGCGGCCCCGGCGCGCAGGCGGTCGCCGGGCTTCAACAATCGGACGTCGATATCGCGGGTGGTGAGGTTTTCGCCTAATGCGCCGTAAAAGAGCGGATACCCGCGTTCCCGCAGCCGGTCGACGACTTCCGAGGCCACCAGCAAAATAGCTTTTCGCGGCCCGCCATGATATTGGGGATGGGCGTGGAGATCCCCCTCCAAGCCCGGGAAATCGATGAGGCCTCCCGAGATGGCATGTTTCGGAAGGCCCCCCGCACCGATGCTGACTTGGACGATGGTTCCCCGCATCACCGCTTCCTAACGGTCGCGGCTCGGTTTGCGCTTAAATGTCGTAGTAAAGCTGGAACTCGTACGGATGCGGCCGCAGACGCACGGCTTCCGCCTCGTTCTTTCGCTTGTACTCGATGAACGTCTCGATGAGGTCTTCGGTAAAGACGTCGCCACGGAGCAGAAACGCATGGTCGTCTTCGAGGCAGCTCAACGCTTCGTCGAGCGAGCCCGGCATGGACGGCACGCGCTTCATCTCCTCCGGCGAAAGATCGTAAATATCCTTATCCAGCGGTTCGCCAGGGTCGATCTTATTCATCACGCCGTCGAGACCGGCCATGAGCATGGCCGCGAACGCCAGGTACGGGTTGGCCGCCGGATCGGGCGGGCGGAACTCCACCCGCTTGGCCTTCGGGCTGGCCGAATACATGGGAATGCGACAGGCCGCCGAACGGTTGCGGCGCGAATACGCCAGGTTGACCGGAGCCTCATAGCCCGGCACCAGCCGCTTGTAGCTGTTGGTGGTGGGGGCAATGATGGCCGACAACGCGCGCGCGTGCTTCAGCAGGCCGCCGATGTAATGCAGCCCCATCTGGCTGAAGCCCGCATAGCCGTCGCCCGCGAACAGCGCCTTGCCGTCCTTCCACAAGCTCTGGTGCGTGTGCATGCCGCTGCCGTTATCCGCAAAGAGAGGTTTCGGCATGAACGTGACCGTCTTGCCGTACTGATTGGCCACGTTGCGGATCACGTATTTGTACATCATCATGTTGTCGGCCGATTTCACCAGCTTGTCGAAGCGCTGATCGATTTCGGCCTGGCCGCCGGTGGCGACTTCATGATGGTGGCATTCGATGTTCAGACCGACCTTGATCATGGTCTGCACCATTTCGCTGCGCAGGTCCTGATAGTGGTCGGTGGGCGGCACCGGGAAATAGCCTTCCTTATAGCGCGGCCGGTAACCCAGATTGTTTTCCCTTCGGCCCGAGTTCCAGCGCCCTTCTTCGGCATCGATGAAATAGAAGCCGCAGTGCTGGTTCTGATCGAAGCTGATGTTGTCGAAAATGAAAAACTCGGCTTCCGCGCCGAAATAGGCGGTGTCGGCCACGCCGCTGTTCTTCAGATAGAGTTCGGCCTTTTGCGCGACCCAGCGCGGGTCGCGTTCGTACCGCTGCCGGGTGATGGGATCCTGTACATCGCCCAGCATCACCAAGGTAGGCACCTCGGCGAACGGATCCATGACGGCCGTGGCCGGGTCCGGAATCAGCAGCATGTCGCTTTCGTGGATCGCCGCCCATCCGCGGATGCTCGATCCATCCATGCCAAAGCCGTCGGTGAAGCTGCCTTCATCCAGCTCGCTGATCGGATAGGAAACGTGATGTTGCAAGCTTGGGATATCGGTGAACCGGATATCCACCTGCTTGGCGTCATTTTTTTTGACGAATTCTAAGACTTCTTGCGGAGTCATCCATCCTCCAGGGTGGAGATAAATTAGCGGGCTTCTGACAGTCGCAGATCAGGCACAGAATAGCCTATGGCAGGCTAGCGGTCAAGTTTGGGTTACAGTCCGGGCCGTAGGAGCCAGGAGTCGAGGAAGCCAGAAGCCGGAATGTTCGCGCTGTCAGCGCCTAATGCATCGCCGCGCCGCGCGGAGCTTTGGCCGGCTTCTTCATCAACATCAGCAGCGGCGTCACCAGCAGAAACACCACCGAGAGCGCCAGAAACGTATCCACGAACGACAGCATGGCCGACTGCTGCTGGACCATACCCCAGATCGCGCCGTAGGCCCGGCGTGTCGCCTCCACCGGACCCGAGCCGCGGCTGGCGAACGAGCTCGCCAGGCTGTCGGTCATTTGCCGCGTCGCCGCGCTATATGGGTTGACGTGCCTTACCAGCAGGTTGGTGTGGTATTGTTGGCGCCGGAACAGGAAGGTTGTGGCAGCGGCGATGCCCATGCTCCCGCCCAGGTTGCGCATCAAGTTGAACATGCTGGTGGCGTTGCCCATATCCTCTCTCTTAATCGGACTCATGGTGACCGTGGTCAGCGGCACGAACAGCATCGCCAGCGACACGCCCTGCCAGAACTGGGGCCAGAAAATGTCCCAATAGCCCGCGTTCAGGTTCAGACGGCTCAGCGTGTAGAGCGACCACGACGCCCCCGCCAAACCAACCACCAGCACTTTGCGGGAATCGAATTTTTGCAGAACGGTTCCCACCACCGGCATCATGAGGAAAGATCCCAGGCCGCGCGGCGCCATTGCAATTCCGGCTTCAAGAGCCGGATAGCCCAGCAGCGTCTGCAGAAAAATCGGCACCAGCAAGAGACTGCCATACAGCACGAAACCCAGGATCGTCATCAAGAAGACGCCGGTCGCGTAGGTGCGGTCTTTGAACACCCGCAGTTGCACAACCGGATCGCGCGCGCTCCACTCGCGCCACAGGAACAGCACCAACCCCGCCGCCGCAATCGCCACCAGGGCGACAATCCAGCGCGAACCGAACCAGTCCTCTTCCTGCCCCTTGTCCAGCACGATCTGCAGCGCGCCAATGCCCACCGCCAGCAGCCCGATGCCCCAGTAATCGATTCCTTTGCCCGAGCGCCGGATGTACGGCGGATCGAAAATGTACAGGCGCGTCATGATTACCGAGGCCAGGCCAACCGGCAAATTGATGTAGAACACCCAGCGCCAGCTCCAGTTATCGGTGAGCCAGCCGCCGATCACAGGCCCCAGCATCGGCGCCACCACGATGCCCAACCCCCAAAGCGCCATCGCTTTGCCCCGATCCTGCGGCGGAAACGCCTCCAGCATCACCGCCTGGGAGAGCGGCTGCAAACAACCGCCGGTGGCGCCCTGAAGAATGCGGAAGAAAATCAGCACGCCTAATGAGGGGGCCACGCCGCACAGAAACGAGGCTGCCGTAAATCCGAATACCGCCGCGATCAAGACCCGCTTGCGCCCGAAATAATTCGCCAGCCAACCCGTGATGGGCAGCACAATCGCGTTGGCCACCAGGTAGGAAGTCAGCGCCCAGGTGGCTTCGTCCACGCTGGCTGAAAGACTGCCGGCGATGTGCGGCAGAGACACGTTGACCACGGTGGTGTCGAGCACTTCCATGAATGTGGCAAACATCACCGCGATCGCCACAATCCAAGGATTTACAGATGGGGTCTCTGCAGGGGCTGTAGACGGCATCCTTGTCTACAGGGTACCAAGGCAGAGGGGGTGCTTGACCGATCCGGAGAAATCGGTTCCGTTAACCGCTGCCGGAACCAAGGAGGGGCGTAATCGACCGAGGCCCGCAACCGCTCCCTGAGAACGTGTAAAGGAATATAGCCGCCGATGAACGCGGATGAACAGGCTAACTGCCCCACTCATGCCGCAGTTGCGCTACGAACCTATCCGCGTCCCGCACTTCCAGCAATACGGCGGCGCCGTCGCCCTTCGGTGGCAGCAGGACCAGCCGGCTTCCACCCGCGCGGTACATGCGGATGCGCTGGCCGTTGACCGCACGGAACCACCCGGACTGGTAATGTGTGTTCGCGAATCCATTGGTGCGCTCCGTTGGGCGCCAGTTCCGGTCCACGGCAAAGTCCAGAACCCGGATGCCGCCCACATCTACCTCGGCCTTGGTCACCGTGACCGGGTAAAACCGGTCGTGAATGGTCAAAGAGTCGGGCGTTAATGTATAGCTCGGCGGCCCGGGCGAGTAGAACATCGCAGCCGCGACCACCGCGACGGCCAACACCCCCACAAGCGCCCCGACCCACACATGCCAGCCCAAGCCGCCAGCCGCCGGCGTTGGGTAAAATTCACCGGCTCCGGTTCCGGAAACCGGTACGAATGCACGAATTGCCGCCACAAAGCGCTCCGGATCGTCCGGGCTGAGCACGACGGTCTTCGCGCCGGCGATCACCACCACCGAATTGCGACGGCTGGTCACATACCAAGTGCATTTCCCGAGCTTCGACGTGCGAAAGACGCCGTAATACCCGAACAACCCGCCGCTACCCCAGAGCCGAATGCAGCCGGCGAAATCGTCAGCGCCGGCGATTCTCGCCTCCCTTACATCATCGAGCGGAATGCGGATGTCGCCGATCAGCCGCCGAACGGCAATGGCCCGCTCAGCTACTCGATAGCCTCGCGGAGAATACGCATAGGCCAAAATCAAAAGGAATAGACCCAGCCCGCCCACGAGCGGCCCCATCGGGACCGTGTGGATGGCGATCGGAATCAGCATCACCAGAACGCAAACGATGGCTGAAACGATCTTGGTAGTTCCATCGTAGGAAGCGGGAAATTCGCCGTTCGCGGTCATCGCAGGTCTCAGTTTTAATTCTACGGTGGTTTGAGAGTGAGTGTTCCGAAACTGGCGGCGGTCTTAGGCGATTCTGGATTCTTTCTTCAGGGCCTCATGCAGCAAGGTTTTGATGAGGGTCTGGTAGCCCACCCCGCGTTTCACGGCGAGTTTTCGAGCCCGCTCAATGTCGGTGACGGGCAGCCGAACCGAGACATTCTTCGTAGGCACAGCGCCGCGGCGCCCGTGCTTCAGCAACAGATCCGCAATCAGGTCTCGATTCCGGTCCCACCACTCCGCTTCCTCGGCTTCGGAACGGAACTCCGGCGCATCGACCGTAACAGGTTTCGCATTGGCCTTCTTCGCCCTCATAACCTCTCCCTCACCTTTCTTTTCGCCACATGCGCGGTCAGTAAGTATTCGGTTTCGCAATTACGATCCCGTATTCCGCAACCGCTCCTTGACAGTCGCGGCTCTGACCCGAACATTCGATCCCGATGCCAACGTGCTCGAGTTTGCGAAAGAGCCGCAAGTCAGAGCCGTGACCGGAAGGAGCGGTTGCCGAATTGCGCGAGGGTAGCGGCGAAAAGGCGAACCCTGCCGCGGCGCATCGTGTTCGCGCGCGACATGCCACACATCATTGTATATACAGAAAAGCGCGGCATCAAGCCACCAGGAAGCCGCTACGACTTCGCTGCCGGTGTAGCTTTCACGGCCGGAGTCGAGCTCTCGCTCGCCGGTTGTTCCAGCTTGCCGGCACGATAGGCGCGGAGGTAGCGCGCGCAGTACTCGTCGCGGCCCAACAGCGCTTCGGCGGCGATGAGGTTGGCCATCAGTTGCCGGTCGAGCGGATCGAGGATGGCC
Source organism: Bryobacteraceae bacterium (assembly GCA_049511335.1). Lineage (GTDB taxonomy): Bacteria > Acidobacteriota > Terriglobia > Bryobacterales > Bryobacteraceae > JBEKYD01. Next base: position 17,485 of record JBEKYD010000009.1, read on the forward strand.
GCATCCAGGCCGCGCGCCATCAGCAGCATGAGGAACGTCTGGTTCATCAGTTTGCGGGCCGGCACACCGAATGAAACGTTGCTCAGACCCACGCTGGTGTGCACTCCGGGAAAACGCTGCATGATGCAGCCGATGGCATCGAGAAGGGCCGCGCTCTGTTCGGCGCCGGTGCTCACCGGCATCACGCAGGCGTCGACAAAAATATCGTCGAGCGCGGCGCCACCCTCGGCCGTCAGGCGGTCGACCAACCTGGAAGCGGTTGCGATCCGGTCTTCCACACCCGAGGGCGGGCCGGCGGGGCTCATGCACAGGGCGATCACGCGGGGCCGGAATTCCTTCAGCACGGGCAGAAGGGCGTCGAGGCGCGCCGGCTCGGCGGTGATCGAATTGATTGTCGGCCGGCTCTTGCACAAGGGGATGGCGTGGCGGAACACCTCCGCGTCGGAGCTGTCGATGGCGAGCGGAAGGTCGGTAACCTCCTGCGCCAGGCCGACCAGCCACTCGAGCGACTCAGCCTCGCGCTCGGGGATGCCGCCATTGACGTCCAGAATGGCCGCGCCCGCGTCCGCCTGGCGGCGCGCCAGGTCGCGGATGTATCCGGCATCTTTGGTCTCGACGGCTGCCCTCACCTTTTTGCGGGTGGCATTGATCAGTTCACCGATAAGGATCATTAGGTATCTCCGTGGGCACCGCGGCCCGCCGCGAAAGGTTGTCGGTTCCGGCAAAGCGGTTTACCAGCGCGTTGGTGCGGTCGAGCGCCCAATCCCGGGGCGGAATCAGGGTGCGGGCCAAGTTGGCGGGGTCCTCCCCGCGGGCCAGCGCGGCCTCGTACACGCGATTCCACAAACATGGCAGCTCCGGGTGGGCCTCACAGCTTCCATCCACGCGCGAGCCGCCGCAAGGCCCGTTGCGCAGCTCTTTGTAACACCAGCGCATCGAACAGCCGGCGTAGCCGAGATGGTCCTGAATGCAGTCGCCGCAGCTTTGACATCCCAGCGCGGCTTTGCGGAACAGCGAAGAAGCGCCCAGCAGGCCACTCCAAAACCGGGCGCCGTTCGCCGCGCCGGATGCCGGCCGCAGGCGAGTTTCAAAGAACCGCGCTGAAAAGGTGCCGGGCGCGATGAACCAGCGGTGGACGCCGCGGGAGAATCGCTCGGTCAAAGACGGCCGCGCGGTACGCCGGCCCGCCAGGCATGGTCCCGTGGCGTCGCTGAGACCATCCCCGCCGGATGGGAACAGGTAGAACTCGCCGGGGTAGGGGAAGATGAGGTTGTCCAGCCGGTCCCGCCAGGCGGCGCCCGCCGAGCGGTCCAGGATGGTCATAAAATCCCGGTGGGACAGGCCGAAGCCGCCGATGTGCGCGCCGGCGAAGCCGAGGTCGCGGGCTGCCGCTACCATCAGGGACGCGCGTTCGAGGCGTTCGGCCTTGGATTCGCTCCCGACCCGCTTCACGAACTCGGCGCTGGCCACGCAGCCCGCCAGATCGCCCGCATGCATCATGCGCGCGACGGTGGCCGTGGGCACATACACATTGGCCAGCACGGGCGCCCCGCCGAGGCCCTCGCGGTCCATATACTGCTTGAGCTCGTACAGCTTGCGCAGGTTAAATCCGGCCTGGGTGACGATGAAGCGCGCGCCCATCGCGATTTTGAGACGCAGTTTGTAAAGCTGCATCATGAGATCGGGCTCGCATACTTTGAATGGACTCACCACCGCGCCGGGGAAGAAATCGAACGCGGTGGACCGCTGGGTGCGCGCGCCGATGCGGTATTCCAGGCCGTCGCGCAGCGCGGAGATCAGCCGCAGGATGAGCACCGAATCGAGATCGTGCACCGGCTTGCCGCGACCCAGAAAGCCTTCCCTCTGCGCGTCGCCGGTGATGGCCAGGATGTTCTCCACGCCCGCCAGCGCGAACGCATGCAGGCGCGCCTCTACGAACGCGCGGTTCCCATCCTTGCCCGTGACGTGCGCCAGCGGGGTCAGGCCATGCTCCAGAACGCGCCCCGCGAAGGCCTCCGGCGGCAGCGAGGGGTTGCCCCCCGGAAGATCGGTAAGGCTGACGACCTGGATGCCGTCCGGGTGGGCGGCGGCATCCTTCAGGAAGGCTTCGGCTTCAACGGTGGTGTGGTCGCGTCCCAGCACCAACTCGGCCGAGCAAACGAACCGGCGCTCGGCAAGCGCCGTTCGCAGGGCGTTGTGGCTCATCGAGCCACTCCCCGCCTTCTATCCATACGAGCCCGGACCTCCCTTGCCGTGCATCGAGAGCGTCTCGCCATAGCTCTCGAACAGCCGGTGGCCCAACTGGATGACCAAGCGGCGGAAGAATTTCAAGCCGCTGGCCGGTTCGGCTTCGAGGATACGGGTCAGATCGTCGGCGGGAATGCGCATCGCGGTGGTAGGCGCGATGCATTCGGCGGAAGCCGAGTAGCGCTCGAAGCCGGCCACGCTGGACCAGCCCAGCGCCTCGCCGCGCTCGGTGACCATATGGGCGATGTGGCCGCCGCGGCTGACGCTCAGGCGCACGCGCCCTTCGATCAGAATGTAGAGCGAGGCGGCCTCGTGGCCTGCCTGGAACAGGTACGTCCCGGGTTGGCAGTGTTCGGTAGTGGAGATGGCCTCGATCGACCGGAGCGTCCCGTCCTCCAGGTCCTGAAACACGTGCGCGGAACGAAGCAACATGGCGACTCCCCTTAGAACAGGCCCGTTACCTGGCCTGTCTGAACGTCCACATCCACGCGGCGAAAGCCGGGGTTGGAGCTGGTGCCGGGCATCAGACTGATGGCGCCGGCGCAGGGACAGAGGAACCGCGCGCCGGAGTAGACCAGCACGTCGCGAATGGGCAGAATCCAGTTCCGGGGTACGCCCTTGAGCGCAGGATCATGGCTGAGGCTGAGATGGGTTTTCACCATCATCGTGGAGTACTCATCATAGCGCCTATCGGATTCGAGGACCTTCAACTTCTCTTCGGCCTCCGGCGCCCACGCCACGCCGTCCGCGCCATAGACCTCAGAGGCGATCAGCTCCACGCGGTCGCGCAGCTTCATCTCCATCGGGTAAAGATAGCGGAACGAGACTACGTCGCCCACGGCGTCGATCACGGCGTCGGCCAACTCCAGCGCGCCTTCGCCCCCCTTTGCCCAGTGCGAGGAAAGCGCGCATCTGGCGCCCGCGCCTTCGGCCGCGCGGCGCACCAGGCGGATTTCGTCGGCCGTGTCGGTCTCGAACCGGTTAATGCACACCACCGGATTGATTCCCGATTTACGGATGACGCCAATGTGATGCAGCATGTTGGGGAGGCCCGCCTCCACTAGCTTCAGATTCTCTTTGCGGTACTCATCGGCAAGGGTAAGGCCAGGGACCACCTTGGGCCCGCCGCCGTGCATCTTGAGCGAGCGGATGGTGGTGGTCAGGACCGAAACACGCGGCTGAAGTCCGCTCAGCCGGCATTTGACGTTCCAGAACTTTTCGAACCCGATGTCGGCGGCGAACCCGCTCTCGGTCACGTGGTAATCGAACAGCTTGAGGCCGACACGGTCGCCAATAATCGACGATTGGCCGACGGCGATGTTGGCAAACGGCCCCGCGTGGACCATCACGGGCTGGTATTCCGCCGTGCTGCACAGGGTAGGGTTGATGGCGTTGCGCATCCAGGCGCACATGGCGCCGGCCACCTCCAGATCGCCGGCGGTCACGGCGTTGCCGCGCTTGTCGTAGGCCACGGTGATGTCGCCCAGGCGCTGGCGCAGGTCTTTGAGGTCGCGCACGATGGCGAGGATGGCCATCAACTCCGAGCTGACCGCGATGCCGAATTTCGACTGCATCATGTAGCCGTCGGTGCGCGCGCCGATGCCGACGATCACGCTGCGCAGAGCCTGCGCACAGAAATCCAGCACCCATCCCATTTCGACGCGGGTAGGGTCGACATCCAGGCGGCGCATGCCGGTGAGGCGGCGCAACTGGTCGTCGTTGTAGTTGCGCTCGTGCTGCATGCGGGCGGTAAGCGCCACCATGGCCAGATTGTGGGCGTTCATGACGTCGTTGATGTCGCCGGTCAGGCCCATCGAAAACTCCGTCATGGGGATCAGCAGCGCGTTGCCGCCCCCGGCCGCGGTTCCCTTGATGTTCATGGTGGGACCGCCGGAGGGTTGGCGCAGGCAGCCGCCCACGTGGCGGCCGCGCTTGCCGAGTCCTTCGATGAGTCCGAGCGAGGTGGTGCTCTTGCCTTCGCCCAGGGGTGTGGGCGTGATGGCCGTGACTTCGATGTACTGGCCGTCGGGACGGTCTTTGAGGCGGTCGATAATGCGGAGGAAATCGAGCTTGGCCACCCGGCCCATGGGAATGACCTCGTCCTTCTCGAGACCCAGGCGGCTGCGCCAATCGGAGGGCGAGGGCATGTGTTTTTCCGCGGCTTCGGCGATTTGCCAGTCCGCGAGCACGGTGGCGTCGTAAGCGCCCGCCGGGTGTTCGGAATGCCGCGCCATCGTCTCGCGGGCCAGCCTGAGGAGGGCGCGGGCATCCGGCCAGTACCCGTCGGCGCCGATCTCTCGCGCCAGGACGCTGTCGGCTGCCGTTCCGCCGACGAGGATTTTCACGCGGCCATGGGGATCCGCGCGCCGTAACGCATCGACGGCGGACCGCACGCCGGGAATGGACGCCGGGAGCGCCGCCGAGAGACACACCAAATCGGGATTGTGGGTCCCGGCCGCCTCCGCGAACCGTTCCGGCAGTACGTCCGCACCTAGATCCAGGACTTCGAAACCTCCGCTTTCGAGCACCGCCGCGGCAAGGTCCTTGTCGAGATCGCGTGACACCCCGCATGGGGCGCCGACGACCACCCGGCCAGCCGGGACAGCCGGCTGCGCTTCCCTGGCCGCGCGAGCGGACCGGGCCAAATCCGGCAGAAAAGACTCCTCGGCGTCGAAGCGCCGGCCGGCCTCCTGAATGGCGCTGGAGACCTCGAAGGCAAGATCGGCGGCATCCGGGCCCGCGCCGGCAGCCTGGTGCGCCAGCGTGGCGGCTGCCTCCGCGTCACCGTCTAGAATGGCTGTACTTAAAGGGCGAAGGTCGTTCATCGGCACACCTCAAGGAGCTACGGAAAAACCGCACAGGCACCCGATTTTCAACAGTTTCAGATGCTTCGATTGTGTTTTAACATGCAGATCCGGTGCGAGCAAGGCCGCACGACGGAAGCAACGCAGCCCGGCAAAATTCACTGGCTGCAAAGCTGTTGATTTGATTGGTGGGCCCTGAAGGATTTGAACCTTCGACCAACGGATTATGAGTGCCAACGCTCGGCGTCCATTGGGTCCACCGAGGCGACTTTTCAAACACTTACGGGCGGCGGGTGTCCACTGATTCCACGGAATAGCGCCGGAATCCATCGCCATTGCCACCAGTTTTGCCACCAGATCTTCGTGCGGTCGCGAAGGCGTGGGCGCGCCCGGGTGGCCATCCTGGTATCCTTGTATTGCGAGGGCGAACCTTATGACCATCGCCGCCAAATACGAGGACGGGGTCTTCAAGCCACTGGAAGAAGTGAAGCTCACGGAAGGCACCAGGGTCGAGGTGCATGTCGCCGAGCAGCCGCGCCGCCGGCCAAAATCCGTACGTGAGTTTGCCGCTTTCGGAATGTGGGCCGACCGCGAGGACATCCCCGACGGCGTCACGTACGTGAACCGCCTGCGGGAACCCCGGTTCTGATCGCTCGCGACTCCCGATGGCTTACCTGATCGATTCCGATGTCATGGTAGATTTCACGCGCGGAAACGCCAAGGCCGCCGACTACCTGGATAGCCTCGGCGACGATTGCCTGCTCTCGGCGATCACGGCGCTCGAATTGATCGCAGGCGCGCGCAACCAGCGCGAGGTGGCCGATCTCGACATCTTGATTTCGGCCTACGAACAGATCCCGCCGAACGAGGAAATCGCACGCCGGGCGTATGCTCTCATGATGACCTTCGCGCGCTCTCACGGCTTGCACGCGCTCGATGCGCTGATCGCCGCCACCGCCATCGAGAACGGCTTCACGCTGGTCTCAAAGAACCGGAAGCACTTCCAGATGATCGGCGAGTTGGAGCTGGAAGTGCCGAGTTACTGAGCTCGATTCCACGGGCGCCTGATCAGGCTCATGCCAGCCAGTTTCAGTTGCGCACCAGGGGGGATGCAACGGGACACGCCGGTCTTTAGAACTGCCTCCCCGGCGACGTCTGAGAACTTCGTGGCGCCGACCATCCCGGCGGGCGGCCAGAGGCGTAGACGCTCAACACATGCTCTGACATCCAATCCGCCAGCGTGAGCGCAACCACGGCGAAACCGCTCGTTGAGCGCGGTTGCAGCATACGAATTTGACATTCGTAACACGAAATGTGGTAAATTCGGCATTTCTATCATGCGTACAGCCGAAGTTGTTCTCATGACGATTGTCGCGGGCGGTCTGTTTGCGCAGACTCAGCCGTCCGGAGATGGCGTGCAGCAGGACGCCTCGGACCCGTTCCATCTCAAGACCACGATCGTGGTCATCGGTACCCGAACACAAACGGAATTGCACGAATCGCCGGTGTCCACCAGCATTCTGACCCGCACCGAACTGGACATGAGGGACACCCGAACTCTCGATCAGGGCTTGGGCCTGGTCGAGGGTCTCTATTCGTTGCGCGCGAAGGGATCGCAGGATACGCTGACCGGCGTTGGCATGCGAGGCTTCGACGCTCGGGGCTCGGACCAGACGCGCGTCCTGATTCTGCTCGACGGCCAGCCGCTCAACGACGCGTACACCGGCTCTGTCTTCTGGGCGACTCTACCCGTAACGGAAGTGGAGCGGGTGGAGGTCGCGCGCGGGCCGTTTTCTTCTCTGTACGGCGGAAACGCCATGGGCGGCGTGGTGAACATTCTCACCCGGCCGGTGGACCAACGCCAGATCGAGGTGGAGGGGCAGTACGGAACGTACCGCTCGGCCGAGTATACCTTGCGTTACAGCGAGCGCTTCTGGAAGAAGTTGGGAGTAGCCGCCAGTTATCAGAGGCAGCAATATGGCGGGTACTCCACCAACGACATCTTTGCCAGCCCAACAGTGGTGAGTTCGGCGACCGCCCCGCTTATTCCCTCACCGGTATTCATGCCGACCACCACCGGCGGTTCGCATTACGTGGTTGGGCAGCAGGGCGACAACTGGTTCAACCAGCACGTCTTTCGGAGCAAACTCGACTATACGTTTTCCGCCAAGACGACCGCTTCGCTGCAGTACATCTGGCGGCGCTATGGGTACGGTTACGACGGCGCAACTTCGCTGATTCCAGACGCCAACGGGCAACCCACGGAGACCGGCGCGTTCTTCTTCAATAATGGCAGCCTTCGCCGCTTCTCGCTGACGCCATCCTCCTTTCTTTCCGGTCCGGGCGAGGGCGTCTCGCAAATGGCCAACGTGCAGGTGTTTCATTCATTTACTCCGACGCAGTATTTTCGCCTGACGGGCGGAGTGCAGGACGTTCCCTATGATTACTACCTGACGCCGGGCAGCGCAGCTCTGCCGGCCAGCGGACCCGGCCAGACCGCTGAGCGCCCGAACCGCACATGGCATGGGGACGCGCAGTGGAACTGGGCCATTTCTCCGAACCAGGAACTGGTTGTCGGGGCCGAAGCCCGCCACGATCAGAGCACCATCACCGAGTACAACCTCTCCAACTGGGCGATTCGCGACAGCCACACCAGCATGGCGACCTATGGCCGGGGCAAGGCTTTGACTCAGGCCGAGTATGTGCAGTACCGGCGGTCTGTCACGCGCCGGCTCCATGTGACGGCCGGCGGCCGCCTGGACTACTGGAAGGGCTACGACGGGGTGAGCGTCCCGGCACTCAATGCCACGCCAACCATTTATCCGGATCGGACCGACACCTCTCTCTCGGGCAAACTTGCGGCGGCTTACGACCTCGGCGGCGGCTGGTCTCTGCGCGGGAGCGCCGGCACCGCGTTCCGGAACCCCACGGTGTATGAGCTGTACCGCACCTGGAAATCCAGCACGGGGACTACCTATCTCTCGAATCCCGCGCTTGAGCCCGAGCGCCTGAAGAGCTGGGAAGCGGGCGTTCGTAAGTCCATAGGGCGCGTCTTCGAGGTGGATGCGGCGTATTACGAGAACTGGATACACAACCTGGTGTATCGCTCCACGGACCTTGCGGACGATCCGACCGGGGCCACCCAGAAATACTACAATGCCGGCCAGGGGCGGACTCGCGGCGCCGAACTGGCGCTGCGCGAGAACTTGACCTCCTGGCTGCTCCTGCGCCAAACGTACACCATCACCGATGCCCGCATCGTCCAGAATCAGTATGCGCCCGGCGATGTTGGCCGGCGCGTGCCGTTTGTACCGCGGAATATCAGCTCGTTTGCCATCATGGCCTCACGCCGCGGCTGGAGCGGTTCGATTAACGGCCAGTATTTCGGAAGGATCTACAGCAGCGATCTCAACACCGACACATTGAAGGGCGTGTACGGGGCCTACGATGCTTTCTTTTTGGCCGACGCGACCTTGAGTTACAAGTTCGAGAAGAACGTGACGGCTTTCGTGAACGCGCAAAACGTCCTGGACCGGCAGTATCACGAGTACTATCTGGCGCCGGGACGCGCCGTGTCGCTCGGCTTGCGATTCCGATTATGACGGCTGGGCACGGCTTGCGCTGATCGCGCTGCTGGCAGTCTGCCAAGATTGATTTATCCGACTTGGCCATGCGCCATACGTAGAAGAGGGAGGAAACCCAATGGAAGGTAAACACGATCATAGCCACGAGCATGAGCACGAACACGCTCATACTCACACACATGAGCACCCCCACGACGAGTCTGCGCACACTCACGAGCACGACCACGTCCACGAACACGAGCATGAGCATGAACATGCGCACGAGCATTCCCACGCAGACGATCCTCAGCAACACGAGCACTCGCATAAGGGGGAACACGGCCCGCACGACCATTCGCACCAACCGGCGGAGATGGAACCACACGACCACCCCCACAAACCGTAAGCCGATGCCCGCCGCGGGTTCGCATCACGATGGGTGATCGCGGCGGCGGTGTGAGTTCACTATCTCGCTCCTGCTCATGAAACGCTGGACACAATGTGCGCTGTTGACGCTGATCGCGCTCGGAACGGGACGCGCCGCCGATCCCGTTCGGGTGGCCGTCTACACCAGCGCTCCGCAGCAATTGCCGGACGCGCTCGGCGAATTCGAGCGCGTCGACGGCAAGGGGCTGATCGACCTGGTGGTGATGGACGCCGATACTGCGCCGGAGAAGGTAGCCGGTGCGCGCGTAATCTATGCGTACCTGATGAACGCGGCGATGTACGCGCAGTTCGCCCCTGCGGCGCAGAAGGCCGCCGCCGCAGGGGCTGTGATCATGGCGCAGCCGCCGGACATCGCCGAACACCGCTGGCAGGTGAAGGCGGACGTCAAAGCCAGCGACTCCGCGTACGAATACTGGTACAACGGCGGGGCCGATAACCTCAGCGCGTTTCTGGCCTACTGCTACAAGCTTGGCGGTGGCGAGAGGCCGGTTGCGGTTCCGGCGCCGCAACAGCACGCCGTCAAAGGCATATACCACCCCGGAGCGGACAAGCCGTTCGAATCGCTGGGCGACTATCTCGCCTGGTATCGCGCGCGGAGGCTCGTTCCGGAGAGCGCTCCCCTGGCCGGGATTCTCTTCTACCAGACGAACTACAAGGTTCACGATCTGGAACATATCGATGCGCTGATCGCCGCACTGGAAAAGCGCGGGATTGGCGCCGTGCCGGTATTTGGCTGGCCGGTTCCCGAGCTGGCGCCGCTCCTGGGCGAGCCAGGACGCTCTCCGCTGCGCCTGCTCTATTCCTTCAATCTGGGATTTTCCCAGGCTTCCGACAGCGAGACGCTGGAGCGCTACGGATTGCACGTGATCGACCTGATGACGTCGCGCGATTCCTACGAAACGTGGAGCAAGTCCGCCTTCGGCATCACGCCCGAGCGCCTTTCCACGCAGGTGGCGCTGCCGGAGATCGCCGGCGCCACCGAGCCGATAGTAGTCGGCGCGACGGAGAAGTCCGCCGGGGTGGCTGGTCCGGTGACCAAGCCGATACGGGAACGAATCGAGATGGCCGTCAGCCGCGGCGCGCGCTGGCTGGCGCTGCAGGACAAGCCCAACGCGGAGAAACGCATCGGTCTGCTCTACTTCAATAACCCGCCCGGCAAGGGAAACATCGGCGCCAGCTACCTCAACCTTTTTCCAACCCTGGTGGCCGTGCTGGCCCGGCTGCGCGAAGGCGGCTATCAGACCGGCGGCCAGTTGCCCACCGAGAAAGAACTGGAAGCGTTACTTGAGATCAGTGGCCGCAACATCGAAGTATGGGCGCCCGGTGAGTTGGAAGCGCTGGTGGAGAAGGGCCACGTGGCGTTGGTATCGATGAAGAAGTACCGGGCGTGGTTTCAGGCGCTGCCCAGGCAGTTCCGCGACTTCGTGAATGCGGGCTGGGGACCGCCCGAGAAGTCGCAGTTGATGACCATCACGTCGCGCGACGGCGAGAAGTTCTTTGTGGTGCCCGGCGTTCGCATGGGCAACATCTTCCTCGGGCCGCAGCCCCTGCGCACCACCTTCGAACGCAGCATGGAGATGGCGCACAACACCGACATCCCGCCGCCGCACTCCTATATCGCCGCCTACCTCTGGTACCGCAACGAGTTCCAGGCGGACGCCGTGGTTCACTTCGGAAGGCACGGCACTCTGGAATTCCTGCCGGGTAAAAACGTCGGGCAGGCGGGATCGGACAGCTCGGAGGCGATCCTTGGCGATCTGCCGAACGCGTATTACTACATCATGGACGGCGGCGGCGAATCGACCACGGCGAGGCGGCGCAGCGCGGCGGTGATGATCAGCCACCTGACACCGATGGTGGTGGCTGCCGGCGCCCAGGACCAGTTCGCGGCGCTGCGACGGATCTTCGAGAACCTCCAGACAACCGTAGATGTTCCGCCCGCGTTGCAGGACCAATACCGTCAAAGCGCCACGGCCGAGATTCGGCGGTTGAAGCTCGATACGCAACTGGGAATCGATCCAGGGAAGGCGGACTGGACTGAGGTGCGGGAAAAGATCGAGGCGTTTCTGGAGGCGACCGAATCAGGACCCATACCGGCGGGCATGCACACAGTGGGCAGCCCGCCAGCCCCGGCCCTTCAGAAGGAGGCGCTGGGTGAACTCATCAAGCTGGGCTTGTCCGATGCCGAGAAGCGCCTGTGGCGCGTCGAAATCGAAGCATGGGTCAGCGCGATTTTCGAAGGCCGGAAACCCGCGGCGCCGGGTGGAGTACCACCAGATGCGAGGGACCGCCTGGAAACCGTGCTGGCGCAGGGCGAGACATGGCTGCGGAATCTGCGGGAGTCGCCGGAGAGGGAACTGGCGAGCCTGATCACAATTCTCGCAGGCCGGTTTGAACCCAGCGGGATGTCGGGCGATCCGCTGCGCACGCCGGCCGGCCTGCCCACGGGGCGCAACCTCCACACCTTCGATCCGAACCTCATTCCCACGCGTGAAGCATGGGATCTCGGCAAGAAGATGGCCGTTGCCACGCTGGAGCGGTTCACGAAGGACCAGGGCAAGTTGCCCGAGAAGGTCAGCATGGTGCTCTGGTATGGCGAGACGATCCGCCACCAGGGCGCCATGGAGTCCGAGGCGCTCTATCTGATGGGAGTGGAGCCGCAATGGAACGCGCGTGGCGTGGTGGATGGCCTGCGCCTGGTTCCGGAGAAGGAACTGGGCCGCCCGCGCGTGGATGTGGTACTCACCCTGGGCGGCATCTACCGGGACGGGTTTCCCGATAAGGTGCTGCTGCTGGATCGCGCCTCGAAGCTGGCCGCGGCAGATGGAGAGAACGCGATCATCCGCCATACGCGACAGGTGGCCGAGGCCCTGAAGAAGGCAGGCGTCGCTCCGGATTTGGCGGAAAAGGCGGCGCGCGCACGGGCCTTCGCCGCCGCGCCGGGGGACTATGGCGCCGGCATCTCGAACATGGTGAAGCAGAGCAAGGACGCGGGCAACCTGCAAGGGCTGGCGAATGAGTATCTGAATCACATGAACCACGCCTACTCCGGCGACCTTTGGGGAGAGGCCGTTCCCGGCGCTCTTTCCACGCAACTGGAAGGCAACCAGGCGGTGATTCACAGCCGGACCACCAACGTCTACGGCGTGCTGGACAACGACGACTTCTACGACTATGCCGGCGGCCTGAATGCGGCTACCAAGACGGTCAATGGGGGAAACGCTCCGGCGTTCTATGTGAACGACATGAAGACGCGCGGGAAGGAGCGCGTCACCGGCATTCAGGCCTTCCTTGCGACCGAACTGAACGCGCGCTACTGGAATCCCAAGTGGATTCAGGAGATGCAGAAGGCAGGCTACGCCGGAGCGCGCGCCATCGCCAACAATATGGAGAATCTCTACGGCTGGCAAGCCACATCCGCCGAGCATATGGACGGGACGTTCTGGCAGAACAGCTACGACGTGTATGTGGCCGATAAGAATGGCCTGGAGATGAACAAGTTCTTCGAACAGGCGAACCCGCACGCCCAGCAGATCATGATGGCCCGCATGCTGGAAGTGGACCGGCAGGGATCGTACAAGTTCTCGACGGAAAAGAGGGCCGAGCTGATCCGCAGGTACGTGCAGACGGTGGCGAAGATCGGCGCAACCTGCTCCGCGAATACCTGCGGGAATCTGAAGTTGCACCAGTACATTGCGGAACAGGCGGCATTGGTCCCGGGCCTTGGGACAGCGGAACTGGCGGCGTTTGGCCGCAATATGGCGAAGGCCACGGGCTGGAAACCTGCGGCGTTCGGCAACGCTCCGGCGGCCGTTCGCGCCGGCATTCAAGAAGGCCTGTCGCGGCCTCGCCTCACGCCGTCTCGGCCTGAGAACGCGGCAATTCGCCGCTCGTCCTCGGCGCCGCTTCCGTACGTGAATGGTTTCCGCATGGCACAGCAGGTCTTCCACACCACTGCCGCCAGCGCCGGCCTGCTGCCTGTATCGTTCGTCCCGATCATGCTCATTGTGATGCTGGTAGGGGCGGGCGTCCTGCTGGAAGCGCTACGAACCGCAATCAAGGGTATTTCATGACCAATCTCTATCAACTTACCGTTACGCTGTTCTACCAGTTGGCCAACGCGTTCTTCTGGCCGGTCGCGGTGGCGCTGTTGGCGCTGTTGGCGATCACCCTGATCGATCTGGGCGGTCTCTTCTTCACCTTCTGGCGGAAACGCCGCGAGTCCCGCTCGGATTTGCCGGCCATCGCGCGTGCGCTGTCGCAAAGCGAAACCGTCGAAGGCGCGCTCGACGATGCCGTCCTCTCGCCATCGCTGCGGCGTTTCTGGACAAAGGTGGAGACGCGGCTCAGAGAGACCGGTTCGGGCGCCAACGTCGACCTCTGGCTGGAGGAGGTGCTTCAGCAGGAAGAGATCGATGTGGCCGGCCGGCTGGATCGAACCCGGCTGTTTGTGCGGATCGGACCCATGCTCGGGCTGGCCGGGACCATCATCCCGCTCGGACCCGCCCTGCGCTCGCTGTTGGAGGGCGATATGGCCGGCATGGTGAATCACCTGGTGGTGGGCTTCGGCGCCGTGGTGTGCGGGCTGGTAATGTCCGGCATATCGTACTTCATTACGCTGGTACGGGAACGCTGGACGCGCGTGGAGTTGAAAGAGATGGAGAACCTGTGCGAGCTGACACTGCGGGCGCTTCGCTCCAGCGGGCGGGCGATAGGCGAGGACAAGTATGAAGGCCTTCGTACGGCGTAGGCGCGCCCTCGACTCCCTCACCTCGGTGCATCGCGAGGACCCGCTGTCGGGAGTGGCTAATCTATTCGACGCCTCCATCGTTTTCGCGGTCGGGCTGATGGTGGCGTTGATTCAGGCTTTCAGCCTGGCGCAGTTTCTCGACCCGAATTCGCAGTTCACGATCATGAAGAAAGACGCGCGAACGGGACAAGTCGAGCTGATCGAAAAAGACCATCGCGACATCAAGGTCAAGAAGATGACGCCGGAGAAGAAGGGGGGGCCGGGCGTGCGGCTGGGTGTGGCTTATCAACTGCCGGACGGCAACGTCGTCTACGTCCCCGAGGGCGCGGACGACTCGAAGCCATCACCCGTGCGCTGAGCGTCAGACTCACCCTCTCCGCGGCCGCTAGCGGGGATCGTACTGCGGCGCAAGCTGCCAGTCGTTCGCCTTCTGATCGGGTGAATCTGCGATTCGGTGCGAGATGCCGCTTGAAGTTCGGCGCCACCCGATCAATGAATCGAGGTGCCATGAACCTCGAATTCGGCGTTGCGTACCACCACAAGACAATCGATCAGTGCCGCGCGATTGGCGCTCGCGGAGGCCGGCGCAGCGGCATGACTCGCCGGGTTCGCCATCTGGCCCAGGTGGCGGCGCGTGCGAGCGACTGCCCCGGGCCGGAGTTGGAGACGGCGCATGAGGCAAGCATGTTGCTGGATGCGCGGTTCCCGCACTTGCGGAATGCCTGGGTCCGGACACCACGGCTGTCTGCCGCGTAGAAAGCCAGACAACGCGCCCCAGGGCGCGCCAGGGCGGCCCAGAGCGGCGTCCGCAACCAATGACGCCACCCAACTCGTTTATCGAATCCCGCCCATGAACTCGCGATTCGTGAGTTCCGCGGGCGGCGGCGCCACCTTCGGAACGTCCGGCGTGGTCACCCGGAAGCGAACGCGGCGGTGGCCTTCGGGTAGGTCGGACCGCCGCCAGCCCGCATTGACCGGATGGCGCGGATCGTTCAGATCATACTGCGGCTGACGCCGATCCGACGGACGAAATAGGTCTTTCAAAAACGTCAACATGGTTCACCCCTCCATGGGCGGGTGCGAGGCAGGAGTGGCCTCGGGACCGCCCTCCCGGCTGCTGGCGAAGAGAGGAACAGCGGCCGGCCTCAACATCGCCGCCAGCGGTCAAGGCTGGACGATCTGAATACCGGCAGCCCGCAACGTGTTTACCAACACGCGGGCGTTGTGCTCAGCGCGGTATCGCGCGTAGACTTCCGGATCGCCTTCCAGGGCACGCGCTATGGCCTGTTCCTTTGTGGGTGCGGCCGCGGCACCGGGGACATACAATCCCGGAAGGCTCGCACCGCGGAATCTGAGGGCCATCGCATCGCGGGTGGCCTCGGCTTCGATCTGTCTGAACGTTTTGGTTTCCACTTCGACTCTCCTTTCGTAATCCAACTGCTACGCACCCTGCCCGCGATGCGCCAGGCGCTCATCCGCCCCCAACATCGTACCGAGCGCCGCCAGTTGTTCGGCCAGCGGGCGAAGGTGTTGATGACCGCCGACGAACGCCGTCTCGATGTACGGGCGCATGCCGGTAGCGAGCGCGGCCCGCGTCGTACAGCCCTTGAGCGAGCGATGAAATGCTCCACCGGCAAGCCGGAATTCGTTGAGCAATCCCTCGATGGCCTGGAGGTGTTCCGCCGCCTGCTCGAAGAGGCCGTCCACCGCAGCGGCATACTGCCGGATGTTGGTGGCCACGGCTGCGCGCCGGGCACACTGGGCTTCCAGCTTCGCGCGATGCTCGGCATCCTGCAGTTTCTTGAGCTCGGCCTGGCCGAGTTCGATTGCCGCGCGGAGCGAATCGGCGCGCCGCTCCAGTTCCCGTTCTTCTACCTCGAGGGCGACGGCAACATCGGTATCGCCCCCGAAAACCAGCGCGGCACCGGCGGCCTCGCGCCGCGCCGCACGCTTCTCCATCACCAACTGCTCCGCACCGGCCGCCTCCCTTTCCAGTTCGCCGATCCGCTCGCGCCACTCGGCCACGGTCGAGGGCGTCTGCATCACAGGCTCATCCGTTCTTGCTTGTTTCGTTCTCATCTGCACTTTTCTCCTTTTCAAAACTGTCCGACAACATGCTCAACACCGTTCGAACCTCGCCCGAGAGGATGGTCTCCATCGCGGCCAGATTCAGCCTGGCCGACACGCTTGATACCATCTCGGCGGGCATGCCCATCTCCTCAATCGCGCGGCGGATCTCGGCCGCAATCGCGCCGCAACACCGCGTGGGAATGTTCATGCAGGCATCCCGGATGCGCCTGGACGCGTTGAAGGCGGCGATCTTCACTTCCGCTGCGGGGAGCAACTCTCCGGAGAGTTTCTTGAGCTGCATGTCCGCGAGGCGCGCCTTTGACACCATGTAGATGGTCCGCGCCCGCAGTAGCTTGCCGCCGTCGCCCTCGGGCGCGATGGTGTTGCGCTCCCACTCGGCGTCGGCCAGGTCCGCATCGATCTGCCCGTCCGGCGCGGTGGAGATGCGGCCCTCGTTGATGGCGCGCTGCACGGCGGAACGGGCCAGTCCCCGGTGCGCGGCGTATTGCCGCTGGCTCATCATCGCCATGTGATTTCGCGCCTCCCGTCGCATGGCGCGGCCACCGGCCACGCGAATTTCCGCCGTGTCGCTGTTGCGGGTGGGCAGCATTC
This sequence comes from Bryobacteraceae bacterium, assembly GCA_049511335.1. Taxonomy (GTDB): domain Bacteria; phylum Acidobacteriota; class Terriglobia; order Bryobacterales; family Bryobacteraceae; genus JBEKYD01. Next base: position 33,978 of record JBEKYD010000009.1, read on the forward strand.
CGACCCGCTCGCGGCGCGCCCCGGAAGGACCCAGAGGAGCATTGATCGCGACACCACGGCGGTACACCAGTGGTTGGTGTAAGGCGTTCTCGCCGGTTCACACGATTCACGCGATTCACTCGATTTCGCCCTGCTTGTTTTCCGCTCCTCCCGCCTCTCTGTGCGCGCACCACTGCCGCCAATCCCTGCGATAAACAAGTTAGGGAAATTCGCGTGAATCGCGTGAATCACTGGGCCTCCTTGGCTAGCATCCCGATTCCCACGTAACACCAGGCAAGCAGGCCGTTTATGGTTCTCTGGCGCTTCTCTACGACGGGGCGCAACTGCACGATGGCGCGCCCGAGGGCGTTCTTGCTGATGGTGGGCCGCCCCTTGGCAACACACTCGCGGTTGTACTCGTCCCACAGCCGGTCGGCAGGTATCACTCCCTCCGGGTGTACGATGGTGTTCCGATCCAGCCAGACCGACAGCGGGTCGGTGGTCTGGCGAAACTCATCCATGGCGCGTCGGGTTGATTCGCATTCGCTGAAGCCGCGTTCCCGGATGGACGCCAGCGCCAGCAGCGCCTTGTTCAAAACGCCCGACAGTTCGCTTGGATCGGCCAGTCTCGCATCAAGTTCGCCGCGCGGGATCGTACCGGGCGCGCCCGGCTGGAAGGTCCGCTCGAACGGCACCACCACCCACCGCCGGAAGAATGCGCCCGACGCATCCTGGCTCTTGGGCAGATGGTTCGCGCTGAACACCAGCCTTGAATACGGCGTGAACTCAAAGCTTTGTTCGAATTTGCGCTCGGCCAACAACTCATCACCGCCCGTGATGGCCTTGAACACCGAAGTGCCGGTGAGGTCCGTACTGGGCAGGTCGGGGCAGATGTTGGCGAGTTTGCCCACAAGACGTGCCACGGAAAAGCGGTCGTTCTCCAGCTTGTGCAACGACACGGCCGAGGCGTTGCGCCGGCCGATGAAGGCCAACACCGCGTTCAAGTATGTGCTCTTGCCGTTGGCGCCGTCGCCGTTGAGCAGGACGGCTTTTTGGATCGACGTGTCGGGCGTCGCCAGCCAGGCCGGAATTTCCCAAGCGATTGCTTCCGCATCCGGCGGGAACGTCGTCGACACAAAGTCGTCCCAGTGCGGACACCGCGCCGCGGGATCGAAGTTGACCGGCAATTGGATGGGCGAAAGGAATTCCGGCGAGTGCGGTTCGAGCTTGCGCTTGCTCAGGTTCAGCAGCCCGTTCATCACGTTGATCTTGTCCAGCGGGGGCCGTTCCCACAGCACCGGAGCGTCAACGCTGATGTACTTGACCACCTCCTCGCTCTTCCGGCTGGTCCATTGCTCCGGCCTGTTCAACTCACCCAGGATCGCTTTGACGCGCCGCTTCAGGTAGCTCTCGCCGGATGGCTTATAGACGCCGCCATCGAAAACATACAGCTTGCCGCCCGTGTCCACCGCGAGATGCGCGTCGGCGGTGATCATGTCGGCGATCTCGCAGATGGCGAGCTTATCGTCATCATCGGCGGTCGCCGCGCCGCCGGATTGCTCCGTGCTGTCGTTCATCACATGCGGCTTGCCGTTTCCTTTGGGATGCTTGCACGCCGACTCGACGAGGGTCCGCACATCACCAACAGGAAGCGGCGGGTTGCATCTGGATTCGTTGGCCGCGGAGACGGCATTCAGAATCTCCGCGAACTCGAGGCCGCCGCCGGTGCCGCGGAGCGAACAAGCATAGCGGTGCAGTGTCTCGTTCCTCTCACCCTCCGGGATCTCGGCGGGCAACTCGAATCGAGTCTTTCTGCCGACAGGCAGTTTTCCGAATATCAAATCGACAAGCCAGCCGGGCGCGGGCAGGATCTCCGACGCAAGCCCATCGATCCCATCCCAGTCGTAACGCCGGCCGGATGCGTGAATCGAAGGTGGGGCCACGACCAGGCCGCCGTCGCCGCGTACATCGATTCCGGGAAGCAGCCCGACGAAATTCGGAACAGGCACAGCCGGGTGCGCGAAGTAGAAATGCCGCCCGCCGCTGCCCGTGATGGCCTGAAGCGTATCGGGCAGCCTGCCGTGCTTCACGATCAACGTGTCGAGGGAATCCTCGCCGCCGTTCCGGACATCGATGTCCAGCACGAAGATGCCGGAGCCCGCGCCCGTCGCAATCGCCACGTTGGAACCCTTGTGATGCCACCAGAACTCCTCGATGGCGACAAGATCCGAGGTCGCGCGCTCCTGCCAGTTCCGAAAGCGGGGATGTTTCCCAGGATGTTCGCAAGGTCCTTTGCCGTTCTTGTCGCGCCACGGCTGGCAGGTGCAGACTCCATCCCGGACCGAATGCACCGGGAAAACCCGCAGCCCGCGCTTTCCGCACGCGATGGCGCCGGCCAGGCAGGTTGTGGCCTCGGGCGAGGATGTGGCTGCTGCACCCACGTGGTGTACCGTGCCTGTCACCGAGCCCCCAACTGCGGCAGCGATTTCATGCGCTCCGCGAATTCCGCGATGCAGTTCAGTTCGACCTGCTGAACCATCACTTGGCGATTCCACAACGCATGGTCCACGAGACTTTCCACGGCGGCATCGACCCGCCGGCGCAGCTCCGATGCCGGCAGCGCATCCAACTCTACAGTCGCGGCGTCGGCTCCGAACCTGCGGCGGAACGATTCGGCGCGGCTGTCGGTCATCTTGATTGACTGCGGCGGCAGGTGGAACGAAGTGATGTCCTCTTTGTGAATGGCCAGGCGCACCATCCGGAAATCGACGCCGCTGGCGGTTTGGGCGCGCCGGTGAATGTCCTGCTCGATGACATGTCCGCTCGGGTCATGGTCGCCGAGGAAGAACACCGTGATGTCCTGGTCGATGTCCTCGAAGAGCATGCCCACCTGCTCCTCCATCCCCGTGCTGCCGAAACCATGGCAGACACGAAGCGTGATTCCCCATTTGTCCGCCACAGGCCGGATCGCGCCCAGGATGGTGGCCTTCTCGCTCCACACTTCGCAGTAGCTGGGCTGGTCCTGCCAGTTGTCGCGGCGGTAGGATCGCTTGACAGCCTCGACGTACTGTTTCGCATCCCGCCAAACGCAGACGGTTTCCGGTTCCCGTGTCTCGTCCAGCATGTGGTCGGGCGGGATGGAATACGCCGGAGGGTTTCCTGCGCCCCCGGTTTCCAACTCCCAGGCTCGATAGGCCCGGCGAGCGACCGTCGTGGCTCGGCTCAGCCGTTTGTAGTCGGCCTGGGTGTTCTCGTATGGAATCTCCTTCCGGGAGAAGATCGCATAATGAGCCTGCCGCAAGGTCTGCGGGTGGTCCTGCTCCAGCAGCCTGGCGGCGTACCGAATCAGCTCCTTCGTCCTTTTGGATAGCCCGCGCATATTGAGACCTGTCCCGGCTTGCTCACCCGATTCCGCCGCAGTTGGTCCGCACCGGATTGTTGGTGCGCGCCGTGATCCACCGCATCAGTTCCTCGCGCGGCACGCGGATGGACCGCGACACGCGCACTGTAGGCAGAATGCCGCTGGCCATCCAGCGATAGGCGAGAGCCCTGCTGATACCCAGCGTGTCGGCAACTTCGCTGCCACGGAGCAGCAGCGGCTTACGTTCCATGTGGTTGATTGCGTCCATATTGATCCGTTCCCAGAATAGTTGTACCATGTACGCATAAGGAGATATAAAGTGATAACAAACGTCCGATTCTCCATTGACCGCTGCTTGCGACGGCCGCTATCCGATGGCGAATGGAACATGGTCGTGAACGAAGGAGTAGCCCGGCAGGTGGACGTCGGCGAAATGGCGCCAGCGGGAGCTGCGGCCTATGTAGAGCAATGGAGACATGCGACGGCGGAAACTCGCGAGGCCCCACGTATGGAACTTCCGCCGATGCGGGGCAACCCGGCCCGGGACGCCCGCGGGGAACTCATCGCGTTTCTGATGAGCCGGTACGCCGCCCGGCTAGACGAGGTACGCGAATTTCGCGAGGAGTTTCTCCCGAAAGGTCCTCTGCCAATCGAGCAGGTGGAATCCTGGCTGCAGGCCCGCGCCCAAGAGCAACCGTTTATCGCATGGTTTGAAGTTCCGATTCCCGGTGACGCCGGCGACCTCCGCCACGACGAGAGCGGAGTCTGGGTCGATCCACCCTTCTCTGTCTCGAAGGAGCACCCCGCGACCAGCGTGAGATCCAAGTGGCTTTACTACGCTCTTCCGGACCGGCCCGAGCAGAAGATCAGCGTTGCCGCGTCAGGCGTCCTCGCACAGCTCCGCTCTGCAAGCGAGAAGATCACGCAAGTGCTTGGGTGCTCGGAAGGGGACGCCACCATGTTCGTCTTGACGAGGCGCTCCGTCAGTATCCACGTTTGCGAACGCTCGTTCGTCCTTCGGGGCGCAGATCAGATTGCTTCGCTCAACCGCATCCGCCTGACCATCGATCCGACGCTCTCGCCGCGCGAGGTCGCCAACATCTACGCCGACATGCGGCGGAAGATCTTCGGCCGCCAGCGCTATCGGGCCATGAGCGAGAAGCACATCCGCCTTGCCATCTTCGCCTTTATGCGCCCTGCTGAAGAGAGCCTGAAGGACAAGATGGCCGCGTGGAACAAGGCGCACTCGAAGTGGCGGTACCGGCAGGAGACGATCTTTGGGCGTGATCTGGCCGCCGCCCGCCGCAGGGCGATCACCACCGTGACGGATCATCCCAAGACGACGCAGCAGGCCGTCGAGGAATGGCTTGTGGAAGGCGGCGAAGCATCGCCGGCCAAGGCCGGGCCAAAGCCGAAGGCTCGAAAGGGAAAGTAAAATGGCGAAACGAAGAGGGCACGGCGAGGGTTCGATCTACCAGTTGCCGGACGGGCGCTGGCGCGCGGCCGTCAGCCTCGGCTGGCGCGAAACGAAAGGCGGCCAGCTGATCTGGAGACGCAAGATCGTCATCGGCAAGACGCGGTACGAAGTCCAGGAGGAACTGAAGAAGCTCCTGCGCGACCAGCAGCGCGGCATCAACATCGATCCCGAGAAGCAGACCGTCCAGGAGTTCCTGGAGCATTGGCTGGAGCAGGTGGCGAAACCCAGGGTTCGCGCGGCGACCTACGCGAGTTATGACTGGATCGTGAAGAAGCACTTGGTGCCGGGACTTGGGCGCATACGCCTCGCGAAACTCTCTCCGCAGGCGGTGCAGACGTTTCTCAACGAACTGCTCGAATCCGGACGCCTGCCGCGGCCTTGGGAAAAGAAGGAATCGGAAGGCCAACAGGACAAGCCCCAGCCTGAGCCGGGCCTCACGCCGCGCACCGTGCAGCACATACACGCGACGCTGCGCACCGCGCTCGATCAGGCCGTCAAGTGGGATCTGACGCCTCGCAACGTCGCGATGCTGGTAGACGCGCCGCGCGTCCGGAGATCGGAGGTGAAGCCGTTCACGCCGGAGCAGGCCCGAAAGTTTCTGGAAGCCGCACGTCAGGATCGGCTCGAAGGCCTGTACGCCGTCGCGATGTTGGGATTGCGCCAGGGCGAGATCCTCGGTCTGCGGTGGACCGATATTGATTTCGCGACCGCCACGCTTGCCGTCCAACAGTCACTCCAGCGAGTTGGCGGCAAGCTCAGTGTCGTAGACACGAAGACTGATCGCAGCCGGCGCAGCGTGCGATTGCCACAGGTAACGTTAGCCGCGCTTGTTCGACACCAGGGCCGGCAGGAGCAGGAGCGCCAGTTGGCTGGCACACGGTGGAAAGAAAGCAGCTTCGTGTTCACCACCACCGTCGGCACGCCGATGGACGGGCCCACCGTGACACATCGGTTTCAATCGCTTCTGAAAAAGGTCGCCCTGCCACGCATGCGCTTCCATGACCTGCGCCATACCTGCGCGACCTTGCTGCTGGCGCAAGGCGTGCATCCCCGCATCGTCATGGAGATCCTGGGGCACAGCCAGATCAGCATCACGATGAACCTCTACAGCCACGTGATCCCGGCCATGCAGCAGGAGGTCGCCGCGCGGCTGGACGCGATCCTCGCGCCGCCCGCCCCGGACGGTTTTGCCACCAGTTTTGCCACCAATGCGCCGACCGACCCGGTGAACTAGCCCGTAAGTCTTTGAGGAATCTGGTGGGCCCTGAAGGATTTGAACCTTCGACCAACGGATTATGAGTCCGCTGCTCTAACCGCTGAGCTAAGGGCCCGTTCGTTTAATTTCAATTATTTGCGAGGATTCACGCGAACGTTGCTTTTTCACTGTAGTGACTTTTGCAGGGACCCCGGAGCCGCCGGCCGCCTCCGCCTTCGCTTCAGCTTTCGCCTGTTCGAACTTCACTGCGTTCAGGTCCTCCAGCCGTTCGAAGGCGCGCTCCATGCCCTCGGGGGTAGGATGCACGTACCTTTGCGACACAGTAACGCTGCTGTGCCCCGCAATTCGCATGATGGTGAAGGCGTCCGCGCCGGCTTCCCCGAGGCGAGTCAACATGGTGTGCCTTAACGAATGTATCACGAAGTCCGCGGGCAGCTTCAGAGCCTCCCGCACGTCCTCGTGCTGGTGATCGAGCGAGGTCCCGAGGATCGCCGCGTCTGGTGAATCACCGGGAAACACCCACGCCGATTTCACCGCCGTTTTCCGTGCCTTCAGCATTTCTGCGGCGGCCGCGGTCAGGCTTAGATTCCGCTTCGCCTTTGGGGATTTTCCGCGACGGATAGCGATATAGCCAAACTTCGCGCGGACGGCCGGCTGCAGGTAGACATCCGACCACTGCAGGTTTGCTGCTTCACCTGGCCGGATTCCGGATTCGAGAATCAATAGAGCCACGTCCTTCAGCGGTTGCGGCGCCGCCTCCAGGTACGTCGGCTGTAGCTTGTGGCTCAGCACGAATTCCCGGTTGCGTTCGCCGCGGAGTAATCGAATGCGCGGAACCCGGTCCAAGACCTTCCACTCTTGCGCCAAACGCAATAGGCGCCTCAGCGTTGCCAGCTCCCGGTTCACTGATGCCGGCGAGAGCGGACGGCCATACCTGGAAGCCTGCCGCGTCCTCCGCTGCTTGTAGCCGTCAATTACGGCTTCATCGATGGCACTCAAACGGGCGCCCGCGAGCTTCCGGTCCTCCAGCAATCGCCGGAGCTTTTCCTTGTAGAAACTGACCGTCGCCGGCTTCTCCGCGCACAAGGTCACAATGGCGGATTCGAACCGCGGACCAAATTCGGCCAGCGTAGGAACCGGCGGCCGATCATGGATACCAGCCTCGCCCTTTGCCAGGCGGACCCGGTGGGCGGCCTCGATCTGGCGCGCCGCGTCTTTGTTGCCGGTTTGCGCGCTCTCCTGAACGCGTTCGCCGTTGAACTGGAATTCGTACCAGTAAGTGTCACCGCGCTTGTAAATCGCCATGCCGCTACCTCTTTCCTGTGAGAATTCGGTTGACTACCACACCATGCCACGGCCGGCCCGTGCGAGTCGGAACGTGTTCCTCGTTCAACCGAACCGCGATGCGATCAAAGCCCAGGCCTTCGGCGCGGAGTGCTTTCACGCGTTCCAATGCCGCGGCCTCACCGTCATAGAACCCGTAGGGCTTGCGACCCTCGCAGCGTCCTTCCTTCGCCCGCTTGCGCATCCGCGCGCCGCGGAGTTTCAGAACGATTTGGGATTTCTCGTATTGCGCCACGGCGCCCATCATTTGCCGTACCAGGATGCGGGTTGGATCGTTTGCCATCAGGTCCGGTTCCGCCACGCTCACGAGTTCGAAGCCGTATTTGCGAAGGTCTGCCACGATGGTTTCCTGAACCATCAGGTCGCGCGCCAGCCGATCCAGCCTTTCCACGATAACGACTTTCACGCCGTTAGAGTGCAGCGCCGTCATAAGTTCAGACCACGCCGGCCGGTCCGCGGATTCCTTCGTACCGCTCACACCCAACTCCCGGTACACGGTCACTATCTTGATGTCATGCGCCGCGGCATATTCGCGAATGGCCTTTAACTGGCGGGTGAAGCCGTCGCCTTCAACCTGCCCTTTGCCGGAAACCCTGAGGTACGCATGAGCCTTCGTCATGACTACAGAATGCGCCTATTTTGTCACCCTGTCAATACCAATTCTGTAGAAAAAGTATCATTAAAGATATCAAAGCACTTAAGCCCAAGCGGCTCGATTCGGCCGGTGGTATAGTCCCGTCAGAGGATTTCAGATGAGAAAACTCCTACTGCTATTCCCACTGCTCGCCGCCACTGCTCCGGCGCAGTGCACCTGTCCCTGCTACCCGCAAGCCGCCCCTCTCTCACCTGTCGTACTCGACAGCATCGCGAATTTCAATGTCTACGGTTCCATGCTCGGCAACCAGCAGCGCGCCGCCACTGTGGCGCAGACGCGCGCTGCCACGGAGAACATGAACGCCCAGACCGAGCTTCTTCGGCAGCAAACAGAGGCGCTTCGGCAGCAAAGCAGCTCGCAACCCCCGGTCCTTCACGTTGCGCCCGGTGCCGCATCGCCCCAAGGCGCGGTGACTGGAGCTGCGGTCACGGCCGAACAGACTGAAATGGAGCGCCTGACGGCCGCTTTCAAATTGCGTGTGGCGCGGGCGCGGCAAAGGCACCCCGACTTCGATGCCGTCACCAGCCGGCAGGATGTGCCTATCACGCCGGCCATGTGGCGCGCAGTATTGGAGTCCGACTCCGGCGCGGAGGTCGTCTACTACTTCGGGAAGCATGCCGAGGAGGCGCAAACCATCGCCAAGCTGTCGCCGGTCTCGTCGATTCTGGAAATCGGGAGAATAGCGGCCACGCTAAGCCCAGCCAACTGAAACCGTGCGGCTCAGTTCTTCATGTGTTCTTTGATGAACTGCTCCGCCTTTGCGCAGTCGGCCGGCTCGTCCTCGATCTTACAAGCGTCTCCCCAAGCCAATGCGGCGATTGTCTTATCCCTACACTCTTCAGGCTTATCGTCCTGGCGACATGTATACCCCGCCGAAGGGATGACACCCACCGCCCAACTGGCCACATCCGAGTTTTCAAACGCATCGATCAAATAGGTCCAGATGAGCGGGCCACCCTTGGTTGAGTCCTTCTCACCCACAATGAATTCAGCCTTCACGAAACACCGGGAATATTTTGGGCTGTAGTGGTTGCTCCACCAATCCAAGCCGTGTGCTCCAAATGAAGCGGATCGGCGGTTACGCTCCGCCACCACCTTCTCCGCCTGTGCCGCGCATTCTTTGCTCCGTTCCCAAGTGTCTGGAGTTGCGTCTGGCGCCGTGGCCTTCTTGGTGATTGGCGTAGCTTCCTTTGTGGCGCTCTGAGGGAATGAGGGCACCGCCGCGGCCAAAATGATCCAAGCCGCCTGAATAAAACGATAAACAGGTCTTGTCATGTGGGAGGCCTCCCGCGATCATCATAACCGACTTCTGCGTTTGCCACGTCGCCGATTCTCGCCAACCAAGCGCGGCATTCTTTCAACAATTTCTGACAGTACTTCTTCTCCGCCTTCGCCGCGGCGGTATAGCGCCCATGCTTCAGCGCCGCCCTACGGCTACGTTCGCGTCCTTCCGCCGTCTTCGGCCCGGTGCTCAATCCACCATGAAGCCGGCAACGTCCATTAGCCATTGAGGGACACTGGCAACGCGCCCCGCGCCGGGTCTTTGCTCCGCATCGCGGCGCCGTGTTGAGGTCGCCTACGGGGTTCCCGTTCTTGAGTCTTCCTCGCCGCTTCTCATGGGGTGCCTTATCGCTTCTCTTTTCCATCCCCCACCCCGGGCCCCGGTCCTTCCGCCGCGACCGCGCCCACAATCGCCTGTCCGCCCTGATGGACATGGACGTGCTCCACCGTCACCTTTTGCTGGCCCACCTTGCCCTTCAACTTCTGCATGGCCTCAAGCTGTTCAGTGAAGACCCGCATCAGCCGGGTCGCGCGGAGTACGTTCAGGTCTATGGCTTCGGTCCCCTGATTCGGCGCCGTCGCGCGCGCCAAGAACAGGTGAACCGCGTCATTCACCGCGATCATCTGTGCCGATAGCATGGCTTCAGTCAGATTCTGCGGCCCCATCGCCGCGATGGTGCGTGCAGTGCTCACGATGGAGCTGTGGGTGTCTTTTGGCCTTGGGCAAACCAACCCACAGCCGATCTGTTCCACGATCCGAATTGCCACGTCGAAATCGGCTATGCCGGTTATGGCAGGTAAGCGATCAATGATCTCATCAAGTACACGCTCGCGGGACTTCTCTAACGCTACAGTGCCAGAATCGCCGGTTTCAGGTGCGGGCTTCTGAAGCGCCTCCGTTCGCCCGTTGTTTTTTCCGCTTCGTTTCATCGTCAAAATGCCCTCCACCCGCTCCACAGATTGCGTGACTCCTCACCTATTTCCGCTCGCGTTCCAACTCGCCTTGCTGGACAGTTGCCGCCGGCGAGCAGTTCTCACAATGCGCGGGACACCGTAAGCCCCTGCCGTGCATCGGCACATGCACCACTTCCGGCCGCGCGCCGCATACGTCGCAGGGTGCGGAAACGTTCCGGGTTCGCAAGCAATCGCGCGGACTGCGAACAACGTCTGTCCAGGCCTTCATGGCCGCGCCCCGTCTTCTTTTCGCACTTGCCCTCCGACACGCCATGTTACGTTTACTGCCATCCCCCGCGGCGGACGGACAGACGGACGGACAGCCCCTAAAGGGGGGCTGTGTCCGCCGCCGGTCTGCACGGACAGTTCAAACGGACAGTCCGCAAAGTGTCCGCGGCGCACCGAATCAATAGATTGCAGCCAGTGAAGGGGTTCAGGCCGGACACAGGACGCCGAAAGTGTCCGGGTTTCGAGTGTCCGCCCCCTCATAGTGCCCTCTTTTCGAGCAAGCCAACGTGCCCGCCCGGAATCATGACGAAGAGATTCTTGTAACGCCGGGCGGTTCGCTTCACGATCTCCGCCTCGGCTTCGATCTCTTCGGCGATGGCCTCCGGCGTCATGGCACCTTTGCGGAGGAGGGAGGTCATGCGCTGGCGGACCGTCAGTTTCCGGGCCAGGTCGGGAGTGTCCGCTACATCAGTCCGCCGGAACGTGGTGGTCTCCTCGCCGAACGTGATGCTGTAGCCCAACGGCGGGCGCAATCGCCCAAGGTTGCTCTTTCGGTTGAAAAGACCAATCTGGAGAACATCCGAGCCGGCCGATGCTTCGTCCTGCTTCACGTACCAGGTTGCGCGGGCGCCATTATGCCAAAAGCTCGAGCCGAAGGGTTTTTGATCGGCGTTTTCGCTCTTGTTGACGTGCGCCACATGAAGTGAACCACCCCCGATCTGCCGCGCCGCGCGGAAGTAACGGCCGGCGACTTCGGCGGCCTCCGGCGGTCCGTCGCACGCGAACGCCACCGAATCGAAGACTGTAAAATCGATATCGGCGTCCCTGACGATCCGCCGCAAGCGATCCGCTTCATAAACCAGTGGGCGTTCACAGCGAGCGTACAGAATCTGTGGCATTCCGTCCGGAAAGAGCCGTTCAAGCCGCTCGCGGTGGTCGTCGCCGGCCAACTCCCAATCGAATAGCGCCACCGAAACACACTGCTCCGCGAGACGGCCGGCGATATAGAGACCCAGGTACGACTTTCCGGCGCCGCCGTCGCCGAATAGGATGCTCGGGTGCCGCCTGGGCAGCGCCAGCCCTTCTACGGTCAGCATGTCGTCATCGGCGCTGGGCCTCGGCAGTGTGCGGAGGTCTACCGCGGGTTGGCCGGTCCGGTCCGCTTCTAGTACCTTCTGGGAAAACTGTTCTACCAGCCCGGCCCAGTCCACACCTGGACCCGTGTTCGCGCGCTGGGCCAACAGCTTCGCGCGATCCGAACGCGCGCGCGCTGAAGAGAAATTGAAGTCAGCAATACTGAGGCTTGCATCGCTCCCGATAGTGCGGGCGCCCGGCAATTCGCAACGAACCGAGAGTTCACCAATCAGCTCGTTGTGATCGCGGCGGAGCCGGTCGGCGTCGAATACTACGCCGATCGCGGGTAACGAAAAGCGGTATCGGTCATCACCCAGCGGTGAGAATTCCGCGCCGGCCGTGGCAGCCGCCCGAGCGCTGCGACCTTGCTCCTCCGCGCGGATCTTTGCAGCCTCTTGCTCCACCATCACGCGGATATCGGGGCTCATGCCGCCTCCCGGGCCAGGTACCGGAGCAGCGCGCGCACCTCGGCTCGCTCGCGCAGGCGCGCCGCGTGCACCATGTCGGCGGTCAATTGTGGCTCGCGTTCCAGCCACGTGCGATACTCTGGGACCAGCGCGGCATCGCCCATGCGCTTAAGACTCGCCAGCATGGCCGTCAGGTGCTGTAGTTCGGAACTCGACGGCCTTTCCTCCGCTGTCGGATCAAAGAATTGGCTCTTGAGTACGCACAGCAGCTCCTCGGTGAGTGCTACGGCCGCACGCCGCCAATGCCGGGCCTTGGGCAGATCGCGCGCGAATTCTCGTCTCTCCGCGGCCCACTGCTCCCGCTTGTGTGGCGATAGCGGCGCATCGTTCATCGGCACGCCGGCGAAGTCTGCGCACCAGCGAAGGGCATCTGCGCGAGTACCGCCGCGGATGGACACCACCAGGTCTAGAATGCCGCCACCCTCGCCGCTAACAAAGTCACGCCACACTCCACGGGCGTCATCACCGCTCACTCTGTCCGGAGAGTCGCCGCCGGGCCATGTGGCGCGCCAGGTATCGCGCCCGGTACGCCGCGGGGTGATGCTGGTTAGAGCGCTGTACGCCTCGCTGATGCGGACCTTCGAGAGCACGTCCTGTACGGCGCTCATGCCGCATCTCCCGAGCGCTGGACGCGCCGCTGCTCGATGAAATCTGCCAGGTCCTCAGGTCGAAATCGCACCAGATTCCCGACGCGGACGTAGACCAAGCCAGACCGCATCAGGCGCTCAAGCGATCCCACAGAGACACCCAAATACCTGGCGGCCTCTCGCTTACTCTTGAGATAGGTTGCTTCGCTCACGCCCCCATGAAATCATTTCCTACACTGCGGGCTGCAACACCAAAAAGTGCGGATAAAGTGCGGAACTGCGGAAAAATCTTAGGCGTGGGGATCGCTAAGGTGGGGTTTTTTCAAAAACACGTTTCTGATTCGTTGATCAGGCGTACCCTCATACTTCGGATCGCAGGCGAGCCACTTCTGAATGTTGCTGCGGCTATGCCAGCCCTTATTGTTGGGCGTGGTCGGATTCGCGGCCTCCGCGATGATTACATCAGTCACCTTGACGCCCGCCCGCTTGCACTCCGCTTTGTAGTCGTCGCGAAGCTTCTTCCGCTCGGCCTTACGTTCATTGATATCGGGCCCCACTCCCTCGGGCGCCGTCGGTGCGCACACCTCGGGAGGGATTTGCTGCTCGGGTATCTCTGTCGTATGCCCATCCGGAACGGCGGCCGTCTCACCGTCCGCGGCCTTGGGAGCGATTTCTCCGTGCGCCGCCAGTTCCTCACAGAAGCGGGCCGAAGACGCGAACACCTGCTCGATCTCTCCGTCTTCGAGCCAATCATCAGCAACCGTGAGCTCGGTTTCGGCAGCAGCGCCTTCGGGGAGCTCCTTACTGACAAATTCAACCGGTTTCCCGCCTTTCGTGCCGACGTTTCCCGTAACACGGAAGCCCCACCCGCGCTGTCGCATGGACCCCAGCCAAACACACCAGGGTTCACCATCGCCCGCAACGCTGAGGTGCGATAGCCCGGCTGCGGCCTTGTGAGCTATCGCCTTGAATACGTCCTCGCCTTGCTGGTGTTCCCGACGCGCCGGTGCCGAGCCGTTCCAGAACACCCACTTTGCGAACGCCGCTCGCCAAATGGCGCGGAGTTCTGGGTATTGCCCTGCGTACATCTCGAATTGGGCCTGATGGTCCCTCCAAGCCGTTGAGCGTTCGGCGCGGTTTCGACAAACGGGGCAATAATCAGCGGACGCTAGAGCAAGGTCCTGAATCCAGCCGCCTTCATCGTCTTTGCGAGCCGCGCTAAAAACGCGGAAGTGCGGGCTTTCTTCCCTCAAGCGGTCTAGCCAGCCCTCAACTGTGTCAGGTGCACCCGCCGCGCGCGCCGCACTCTCCGCACACGCCTCGAATAGGATCAAAAGCTGCTTTCTTTTTCTCTCGTCGCGAGGCCCGTCGCGAGGCCCGTTAATCGAGATCCTGGACCAGCGTGAGTCGCCGCCGTACCAGGTGGCCTCCAGTCGTATCGGCCCCAGCAGTTCTCGGAATTGGTTTTCCAGATCGCGCCAAAAAACATAATCGGTCGGCATCGCTCCCTCGACGATCCCTTGAATGGAATTGCCGCCAACCGGGCAGGGTCCCCGGCTTGTCGCCCCGTCGAGCTAGGCGGCTTCCCCAAACATATCATCCCTTCGATGTCTCGCAACTCAATGTAGTGACTTTTGCAGGGAGTCAGGCCTTCCCACCGCTCCTCATGGCCCTGCATGGCTTCCGGCAAGATTCCGCGTAAGCATAGAGTTATAAAGGCATTTGTATGAAATCAGGGACATACGCAGGGAAGGCGAAAAGCGCCCCTGAAGTGATTATGAGTCCGCTGCTCTAACCGCTGAGCTAAGGGCCCGTGATTGCTTGCGCTTACGTTATTGTAGCGGTCCGGCCCATGTCGTGTACTGTCCTCCGATGGCAACGGGTGTGCGGCGGGCGCTGTAGCGAAGCTCGCCGCGTCCGCTGCGCGGAACGCGCGAGAGGGCAGGCGAAACCGCCTGCCCCACCTCCCACCAGCCATTCCACTCTTATATCGATTGTAATGCGTCCCCCGGAAATCGCCGGCATGAGTGCCTCGGCTTCATCGTCCCCGCAGGTGTGCGCCTCGGGGATATCGGGCACGTCCACGAGAATGGTGCCGTTCGTGTTTTTGGAGAGCTTCACGAGATAGCGCACCATGCTCGTTCCTCCTACTTTAAGCCAAGGTCTTTCTTGATGCGGCGTTCCAAACCTTTGCCGACCTCCTTGCCCGAGGGGTTCGTCTTTAGTTCGCCACTTCATAAGTCCACCAACGTATACCCGAGCAACCGCTGAACATGTGGCTGTAATTACGAAACTGAGTACTTAATTCGCCGACGCCGTAGAATTAGAGTTCAGATACGTTGTCAGCCACGCCGTCCATCGCCGAAACACATCTCTCGATCGAATCGGATCGGCCGGACTATGCCCGGGCACCGGAAACGCGATGAACTTCACCGGCACGCGATTGTCCTTGAGCGCATGATACAGCTTGTACGCCTGCGTGGTGGTCACGCGCCAATCGCCCACGTCGGACATAATCAGCGTCGGCGCTTTCACACGCCAGGCATAGCTGATGGGCGACTGCGCCGCGTAAGCCTTCATGTTGTCGCCCACAAAAGGCGATGGCCCATAGCCTGCCGCGCGCTCAACATTGTTGTCGCTTAGCGTGTACTGGTCCACCAGATCCGTCACGGGCGCTCCCGCTACCGCGGCCTTCCAGACCGCCGGGTAGTTGCCAATCAGCCACGAAGTCATATAGCCCCCATACGACCAGCCGCTGACCGCGATCTTGGACTCATCCACAATGCCGCGCCTTTCCAGCATCTCGATGCCCGCCATCACATCGCGACCCGGTCCGGCCCCGGCGTCTCTCACAATCGCGGTCATGAACGCGTTGCCTTCGTTGTTGCTGCCGCGATAGTTCGGTTCGAAGACCAGCCATCCCTGCGCCGCGAAGATCTGCGCCGGCATGGAAAACGTCTCCAAGGAAGCCGCCGATGGGCCGCCATGAATGTAGAGCACCAGCGGATACTTCTTGCCGGGCACATATCCCGGCGGATAAGTCAGCACACCATCCACGTCGAACTGGTCGCTTTTCCAGTGCACCGTCTCCGGCTTGCCCAGCTCTACTCCATCGGTTACCGTCTGCAGATGTGTCAACTGCGCTGCGGAGGCGCCCGCATGCGCCATGTAAAACAGCTCCACCGCATGCCCCGTGTCGGTGGCGGTAAAGGCTACTGCGCCGTCTTTCCCTATGTGAAATGCCGCCACGTTCAGGCCGCCTAACGCCACCTTCTGTGTCTTGCCGCCGATCGGTTGCAACCACACCGAGCTGTGAGTGCCATCATTCCCTGCCAACAATAGCGACTGGCCGTCCGGCATCCATGCCGCACTCGCAATACTCCGGTCGAGCGAATACGCCGCGTCCGTCCCCGCGCCGCCAGCCACTGGAGCGATGTACACGGTCTCCTCGTTGCGCGCTTTGCCGTCGCGCGAAAACACATAGGCCACACGCGAGCCGTCGGGTGAAAGAACCGGATCCGACTCCTCGCTGGCCGCCTGTGTGATCGGCCGTATTGCGCCGGTTGCCACGTCCAACACTTCGAGGCGGCTCGAATCGGTATCGCCGCTCAGAGGCGAATCCGCCTTCACAAACACTAACGACCGGCCGTCCGGCGTGAAGCCGATCTGCGATGGCGGCCCCGCCGGCGCAAAGTGATTCGGCAGCGACCAAGTCCCCGAGGTCAGACGCTTCAATTCGCCACTCGACGCCTGCACCAGCCACAGGTGCACCGGCAGCGCGCGGGAACGCTCCAGATAGCCATTGTTTCCGACCTCGAAGGCGTCCTCGAACTTCGCCTCGTCTTTCTTCTCCGGTTCCTCGTCCGCGGCTGCATAGGCCAGCGCCGCCCCATCCGGCCGCCACGCCAGCAGGCCGATCGACGTCTTCGAGTGCGTCAGTTGCGCCGAATCGCCGCCGCCCACCGGCATCACAAAGATCTGCGCCTTCCGGTTCGCGTCTTGTGCCAGGTAGGCAATGCGGTCGCCGTTCGGCGACCACTTCACCGACGCGATTCCCAGGCGGTCGTGCGTCATTACCCGCAACTGCCTGGTCGAGACGTCGACGAAGTCGATCTCCGTATCGTAGCGGTCTTCTTTCAGATTCGCGCGCCCTACCGTGATTGCGACCGTCTTGCCATCGGGCGAGATTTGGGGATCGGCGATGCGCACCACCTTCGGCATGTCATCGGCGGAGAGGTGACGCATCTGCGCATCCCCGGAAACTGCGAACGATATCGAAAGCACGACAAACGAAAGCGCGAAAGCAGGGCTTTTCAAGGGGCACCTCCAGCCAGAGATTCGGTGAGTTCTCACTTTATCGCGTTTTCCGCCGGGGCGCCGACTCGCCCCGTGCCGAGGCAGTCGATTGGGGCGTCGCCGCGTCTACCCTCTGAATCCAAGCATTCTCGGCTCGGCCATCAAATCGACGGTTTGGGACATCTCGGCCAAGTGACTTCCGACGAGAGCGCTTGGCGCCCGAACCGACTCGTTCGCCCTCGTCCTGCGGCAAGAACCGGGTCAAAGGGGCTGCTTGCGTCAGCTATTGGCGTTGTGCGGGCCAGTTGGCATGTGGTTTAATTCTGATAGCCCGTGCGGACTGTGCAGGTCCCCGACAGGGGAGTTTTGCTGCGATCCCAGTCCGCATTTCGGATGGGCGCGGAGCCAGAATGCTTGATGCGCAGAGAGCCCGCTTTCCAGCAACGATACTCTTCTGCGCGGACTGCGACCGTGACTTTGGGCCGGCAAGAAGCGGAACCTTAGGGGCCTACTTCGTCTGTCCCTCCGAGCGAAGAGGCAAGCGGCATCTTGCTCGCGTCATCTTGGACCAGGGTCCTGCTAAGTGGTGGCTGCGCCGGGAGAGGGAGTGCTTGATCTTCCAAGCAACACTCTCTCCTCTCGCGGTGCTGCGCAGGCTATGGCCCGGAATGCAAGCAGGAGCATACCTCCTAATCTCTACAGCATTGCTATTCCTGGCCATCGCGCTCTGGAGGTTTGCCTCACTAGTACTACCCAATGCACTAGGGCATGTCCTAGGGACTATTGTCTTGGCCTTGGTGCTATGGCGATTTCTCGATATCCTTTTGACAAACGTCTCAATCACATTCACCACGCGATTCCCAGCGAACCCAATCCGCAGCGTATTCTTTACTCTCGTAGCGTACGTTCAAATCGCCCTTTCTTTTGCTCTCGTCTACCTAGCACTAGGAAGCGGACACTTTAGGAAGGAACTCAACGGGGCATCATCGATTTTCTTCAGTTTTGGCACGATTACAACTGTGGGTTACGGCAACCTCTTGCCGACGACGAACTGGGCCCGATTCCTTGTGACGCTGGAGCTTGTCGCTGGCTTGGCTTTCCTGGCCATCATCATTGCGGTCGTCGCCGGATGGGCAGCCAGCTCTCGACGAGAGGAAGGAGAATATCCTATCGACGACCTCAGGTAGCGCGCATTTGGGCGCGGGATCAATCGGCGCTCCAAGTCAGGTGCCTAACAAAAGAGTCGCGCCTGAGAAGCGGACATTCTGCACGACCTCCGGGGCGTTCCCATTGCGCATCCGGGGTGAAACCCCCTCCTCACAAGAAATCGCACTTGCGATCGAGAAAACGACCTTGTGGGGAGTAGCGGAACCACGCGGCCGTATCACGCCCTACCCGTAGAAGTGCTGTCGGTTGGCGGGCCGTCCGCCGACCGCAGCCGGGAACCGTGGGACTGCACCGGGGACGCACGTTCGTTGCCCCAATCAATCTAAACGAGGAGCACACCTACCGGGTAGTCTTGCAGGCGCGCAAGACCTTGGTGACGCGCCGAGGCTACCGCTGCCGCCTTGCCAGGATTTCGTAGACGGGTTTGTTTTCCGCGAACACACGCCACTCCGCGACTTTGCATTCGCAGACCGTCGCCTGCCATGCGGCGGGCGTGCGCCACGCCACACCGTCTATGGTCCCGCCAGCTTCTCCCACGGCCAACGCAGCGTCACCTTCCGCCATCACGCGGTCGGTGCGAATCCAGTAATCCGGGCACATGGCGAAATAGCCACGCCATCCGGCTTCCATGGCAACAGCTCCCTGCACCCGATTTCCCAATGAGTCTACGAATGCATGATCGCCGGTCATCAGCGCAGCGATAGCACTTATGTCGTGGCGATTGATAGCCGTCACGAATTGCTTGAGAGCTTCGGCAGAGTCGATTACAGCCGCCCGATCGGACATGCACCCATTCTCCCGCAGGCGAAAACGCCCAATCCCATTTAGTTTTGGACAAGAAAGCGGCAGCACACACTGGGGGGCGGACGCCCTCGTCCGCGCGCGACCCCCTGGTCGCGCATCGGCCCGTCTGGGAGAGTGATTCCAGGGCAGAAAAGCGGGACGAGGGCGTCCCGCGCGGGCCAGGGGGCCCGCCCCACAAGCTTGCCCCCGCAGCTGCCTTCGAAAAACTAAATGGCATTGGTCGAAAACGCCTGCTCCACGATGCTACGTTCCCACTACTTCGAAGGTTACTCCGTCCACCCAGACGCGGCCGCGGCCTACCGACATCACGCCGATGTTGATGAATTGGGCATCGGGCGCTACCGGGCCGGTGATTTCGGTGCGGGTCCATTCGCTCGAGCGGATGGGGCGGTCGTCCATGTTGTCGAAGAAGCCCTGCTGGCGGTTTTCGCGGTCCACGCTGAGCCACATCTGGGCGCGGTCGTCGGGGGCGGTCGATTCCAGACGGAGCCAGGCCCGGAGGCGGACCGTTTTGCCGCGGTAGGCGGCCGCACTGAAGCTCTGCGACAGGCTGCTGAACGGCCGGGGAGCGTTGGACGGCACCAGCACCACCGCGCACCCGGCGGAATCGCGGCAGCCGGTGCGGCTGAGCGCGGCCAGGTAATCGGCGTCGCGCGGCAAGGCAGGCACGAACCAGCCGGGCGGCACTTTGCCCGGTTGCCCTTCGGCGAAATTGAGATTGCGCGGACCGGAGATCGCGTCTTCCGGTTCGGCGATCTGACGGCGGGCTTCGGCTGCGGCTTCGGTCTGGTCGGAATAATCCCGCAGCAGGCGGCGATACTGGGCCTGCGCCTGCGCGTGCTCCCCGAGCTTTTCCTCGCAATGCGCCAGCCCCAACACCGCGCGCGCGGCGAGCTCGCGGGAGGCGCCGGCCTGCGCGGCGATCGCCTGGTATTGCTCAACGGCGCCTTTCAGATCGCCGAGCACGTCCTGGCGGTAAAGCGCGTCTTCGAGGCGCCGCTCCGGCTGCGCGTCCGGCCCGATCTGCGCGACGAGAACCACAGCAACCATCAGGCCAACCAGTATCGCGACACCCTGGGGCAGAACATGGCTTTTCGCGGTCCGCCGCGATCCGTCCGCGGCAACCGCTCCCTCACGGTCGCGGCTCTGACTTGCGGCTGTTAGAACTGACGACTGACAACTGATCACTGACAACTTCCTACCCATCGAATCTGTACCCCAATCCCCGCAGATTTCGCAGGTAAATCGGATTGGCCGGATCGGGCTCGATCTTGCGCCGCAGGTTGGCGATATGGTTATCCACGATGCGGTCGCTGGCATAGGTATCGGGGCCCCAGGCTCCGGCCAGCAGGCGATCGCGGCTCATGACGCGGCCGCGCGCGCGCACGAACAGCGCCAGCAACTTGAACTCGATGGGCGTGAGCTCCAAAGGCTGCCCGTTGCGCCGCAGCTCGCCGCGTTCGAAATCCACCTCCACTTCGCCGAAGCGGTAGGTGGGAGCGGGCGGCTCCGCGGAAGCGCGCCGCAGCAGGGCCTTGATGCGCGCCCGCAGCTCGCGGGTTCCGAACGGCTTGGTGACGTAATCGTCGGCGCCAAGCTCGAAGCCCAGAACCTTTTCGGCTTCCTGGGTTTTGGCGGTCAGCATCAGGATGGGCGTGCGCAAGCCGGCGCGGCGCAACTCGCGGCAAACTTCGAAGCCGTCTTTTCCGGGCAGCATCACGTCCAGCAGAATGAGGTCGAAAGGCGCCTGGCGGGCGCGGCGGGCGGCCTCGGCGCCATCGCCCAGCACCTCCACCTCGTAGCCTTCCATCTTGAGGTCGTCTTCCAAGCCGAGGGCGATCCCCGGTTCGTCTTCCACCACCAGAATGCGCGTCATGATGTTGTCACACCCGCCTCCATGGCCGGCAGCAGCACGGTGAACGTGCTGCCCTGCCCCGGCTGGCTGGCCACGCGGATGGCTCCGCCGTGCGCCGCCACGATGTGCCGCACCATCGCCAGGCCTACGCCCGAGCCCTTCACGTTGCCCTTCGCCGCCGCGCTGCCGCGCACGAATTTGCGAAAAATCGCCTTCCGTTCCGAAGGCTGAATGCCCACGCCTTGGTCGCGCACGCGAATCGCCACGAATTCGCGCTGCCGCTCCCACTCCACCCACACCGTCGGGCACGCCGGCGAATATTTGATGGCGTTGTCCACCAGGTTGCGCAGCGCCACCGACATCGCCTCGGGATCGGCTTCGATGGTGCAACCGTCGCCCGCACCAACCAGCTCGATGTGCCGGCCCTGGCCGGCGATCTGCGGCTCGAATTCCGCCACCACGCGCCCTACCAGGGTCGCCGTATCGAGCTCCTCGAAGTGGTACTGGCGGGCGCCGGCTTCCATGCGCCCGAAGTTCAACAGCGCCTCCACAAGACGCTGCAGCCGGCCCGTTTCGCGAACCAGGGTATCGTAATAAACCTGGCGCCGGTCTTCGTTGGGCACGCGCCCGAACGCCAGAATCTCGGCGAGTTGGCGCATGGAAGTGAGCGGCGAGCGAAACTCGTGCGAGACGGCCGAAACAAAATCCGATTGCATACGGGAAACTTCCATCTCGCGCCGGATGGCGCGGCCGATGAAATACGTGCCGCTGATCAGGAACAGGACCATGATGGCCATCGCCGCCATCAGAAACCGCTGCCGCGCTGCGAACCCTGCATCGCCTGCGCTAGCGGTGCCGCTCACATAGAGGGTCCAGGGCAACTGGCCTTCGGCGGCAGGCCGGACAGCCGCCTGCCGCCCGCTCGGCTCGCGGCCCGCCACCAACCGGCCTTCGCTATCGGTCGCCGACCATTCCACGCCTTCGCGCGCGAGCACGGGTTGAAGAATCGCCTCCGGACGCACCAGCCATGCGGCGCGCCGTTCGGGAGCGCCGCGCCACGCCGCAAACCACGGGCGGCCATCCACCCACAAAGTGCTTTGCCCACGGGCCGCCGGCGGCCGGTTGCGGGGATCCCAAAGCTGCATGGCCGCCTCGGTCAGGGATAAGGCATCGGCCGGAGGCGAAGCGCCGCGGCCGGCCGCGCGCGCGGCGGCATCCCAATAGAACTCGAACTGGCCGCGCGTGAGTTGCCAGCGTACGGCGGCAAGTTCGGCCAGCAGGGCATCGCCATCGTCTTTTCGGCCGGAAAGCTCGGCCAGGGCCAGACGCGCCACCAGGTCTGCGGGCGCTCCCGCCACCTTGGCCGAAAAGATCGCCGCCAGTTGCCGGTAAGCCTGGGCCGCGGCCGCCGCTTGCCCCGAGTTGCGCTCCACGCGCGCCAGCCGCATCAGCGCTCCAGCCCTGACGGCCGGGTCTCTGGAACTCGCCAGGCGCGCATACCAGGCGGCAGCCTGCTCTGGCTTGGGCTGGGGATACTCCAGCCGCTCGCCTTCCGCGAACGCCTCGGAAGAAGCTTCGGGCAGCATCGACGGCAGCGGCTGATAGAGCAGCCGCGCGCCCCGCGAGGCCTCCAGCATATCGCCGGCGAACAGCAGGAAGACTCCATCGTCCGGCTTCACTTCCGGCGCGGGGAAAGCCAGCCACGTGCCCAGCCGGTCGCCGGTCTCCGCCAGCGACCCGCGCAACGTCGCCGCAATCCGGTCGGCGCTTTGCTCCAGATGTTCCCGCGCGTGCTGCGCTTCCACCAGGCGTTCCTGGTCGAGCAATCGAAAACCGAACCAGGCCAGCGTCGAAATCGAGGCCAGCGTCAACAGAAACAGGCCAACCAGCAAGCTGCGCGGCGGCCGGAGCCACTGGTCGAGCAGCGTCATTCTAAACCGATTGTACTCTCAGGCGGGGGACGAGGGGCACGGGCATAGCCTTGCGCGCGAAAGGTCTATAGTGGGGTCTATGGCGATAGAGACGGTCTTTGTTCTGGGCGCCGGCGCCTCTCACGCCGATGGGGCTCCCCTGCAGAAGCATCTGTTGACGACGTACCATAGAGCGCTCCACGCGCCTGAGTCCTGTCAGGACACGACGGACGCCGAGATAACAGCGTTTTTTAAAAGCTTCTTCGGCATCGACTTTGCCGCCGCTGAACTCACGAGGCCCTTACCAACGTTTGAGGATGTGCTTGGTATCATAGAGATCGCCCTGAAGCGAGGAGAGAGTTTCCCAGACTTCGATCTCGCCCCGCAGAATCCCCGCCTGCAACGAATGCGTGAGCATCTTGTTGCCCTGATTGCAAACATGCTTGCGTACGTCGGGACCGCGGATAGCTATCACCAAAAGCTAGTCAACTCCCTTCACAAAGAAGGTTCGCTGCTCAGAACCGCCTTCATTAGCCTGAACTACGACGCCTTCATTGCGCTTGTCCCGTCGGCTGACACAAACAGTTAAGACACTGTTTCCTGGATCCGGCGCATTCCGGGCGGGGGTTTTGGTCGCAGTGCTGGGTTGACAGGGCGTTCGGCAGCTTCCTGACGTTTCGGGATAACCTAACTTTTGGTGAGGTAATCCCGAAATGCGC
>JBEKYD010000010.1:0-57401 GCA_049511335.1 Bryobacteraceae bacterium
CGAGAACGCCAAAAACGGAAAGATCGATAATGTTTTGGGCCGCGATTTTGAAATCCGGCAGATCGTGGATATTCTCACCCGCCGCCGCCAGAACAATCCCATTTTGACGGGCGAGGCCGGCGTTGGAAAGACCGCCGTGGTGGAAGGCTTCGCGCTGCGCATCACCCAAGGCGACGTGCCGCCGGTGCTGCGCAACGTTACCGTGCGCACGCTGGATCTCGCCCTGCTGCAGGCCGGAGCCGGGGTGAAAGGCGAATTCGAGAACCGCCTGAAGGGCTTGATCGAAGAAGTGAAGTCGTCACCCATTCCCATTATTCTCTTCATCGATGAAGCGCACACCATGATCGGGGCGGGCGGCGCGGCGGGCCAGAACGACGCTGCTAACCTCCTCAAACCCGCGCTGGCTCGTGGGGAACTGCGCACCATCGCGGCCACCACCTGGTCGGAATACAAGAAATACTTCGAAAAGGATCCCGCCCTGGCGCGGCGTTTCCAGGTGGTGAAAGTGGAGGAGCCCGACGAGATCAAGTGCCAGGTGATGCTCCGCGGCCTCGTGCCGGCGCTCGAAAAGCACCACAATGTCCGCATTCTGGACGAAGGCTTGATCGCCGCGGTGAAGTTTTCGCACCGTTATCTCGCCGACCGCCAGCTTCCCGACAAAGCCGTCAGCGTGCTGGACACGGCCTGCGCGCGCCTTTCCCTGAGCCAGAACGCGACGCCTCCGGCGCTCGAAGACGCCATTCGGGAGATCGACGATTGCGCGGTGCAGATGCGCGTGCTGGAGCGCGAATCGGCGCTGGGCGCGGACCACGCCGAGCGGCTGGCGGGGGTAGCCAAACTGAAGGTCGCCGCCGAGGCGCGCAAGGTGGAACTGGAGGCCCGTTGGGGGAAAGAACGCGAGCTGGTGAACCGCATCCGCGAGCTGCGCGCGAAGCTGGAAGACGCCAAGACGGGCACGGTCGTCGAAGTTCCCCAGGCAGTTGCCGCCGGCGCGGCTCCAGCGGCAGCGCCAGTGGCCGCGGCAGCATTACCCATGGACCCGCAAGCCGTCCGCGCCGAATTGGACCGGCTCAATGCGGAGCTGGAAGTCTTGCAGGGCGAGAACCCGTTGATGCGGGTCTCGGTGGATGCGCACATCGTGGGCGACGTAGTGTCCGGCTGGACCGGCATCCCCATCGGCAAAATGTTGAAGGACGAAGTGGAATCGGTGCTCTCGCTGGAAAAACACCTCGGCCGCCGCGTGATCGGCCAGGACCACGCCCTTGCCGCCATCAGCGAGCGCATTCGCACCTCCAAAGCGAGCATGGAAGATCCCTCCAAGCCGATTGGCGTATTCCTGTTGGTGGGCCCGAGCGGTGTGGGAAAGACCGAGACCGCGCTAGCCCTGGCCGACCTGCTCTACGGCGGCGAGAAAAACATGATCACCATCAATATGTCCGAATTTCAGGAGGCGCATACGGTCTCGACGCTCAAGGGCTCGCCCCCGGGATACGTGGGCTACGGCGAAGGCGGCGTCCTCACCGAAGCCGTGCGGCGCCGGCCTTACTCGGTGGTCCTGCTCGATGAGTGCGAAAAGGCCCATCCCGACGTGCTCGAGCTCTTCTTCCAGGTATTCGACAAAGGCATGATGGAGGACGGCGAGGGGCGGGAGATCGATTTCAAAAATACCATCATCATTTTGACCTCGAACGCCGGCACGGATACGCTCATGAAGCTGACCGCCGACCCCGAAACCATGCCGAGCCCCGAGGGCCTGGTGAAGGCGCTCAAGCCGGAGTTGAACAAGATCTTCAAACCGGCATTCCTGGGCCGCCTGGTGATCGTTCCTTACTTCCCGGTGCGCGACGAAGCATTGAAACAGATCGTTCGCCTGAAACTCGGCAAGATTCAACGGCGTCTCCACGAGACGCACAAGATCGCCCTGACCCACGACGAAGCGCTGGTGGAGGAAGTGGCCCGCCGCTGCACCGAAGTCGAAAGCGGGGCCCGCAACGTGGACAACATTCTGACCAATACCCTGCTGCCGGAGATTTCCCGTCGCATTTTGGGGCGCCTGGCGGAGCGGCAGAAGCCCGCGCCGATTCAGGTCACCATCGGCGAAAACGGCGCTTTCGTTTACAACTGATCGATTTGGTGCGGCCGAGCCCATCCTCGCCGCGGAGGGAATCATCTATGTTCGCGCAGACCGATCGCCCGCTCACCATCCAGACTCCGCTTGGCAAGGATGCGATTTTCGTAAGCGGAGTCAAGGGCCGCGAAGCCATATCCGAATTGTTTCATTACGAGCTTGACGCCTTCTGGCAGGGGACCGGCGATTTTTCGTTCAGCGGCCTGCTGGGGCAATCGGTGACGCTTACCATGACGACGCTGGGCGGTGCGCGCATCGTCAACGGCATCGTCAGCGCCATCTCGCAACTGGAATTCGACAAGTATTTGCACCTGCGCATTCAGGTAGTGCCCAAACTCTGGACCCTGACCCGCATCGCGCAGAGCCGCATCTTTCAACAGAAGACCGTGCCGGACATCCTCAACGCGGTGCTCGCGCCCCTGACCACGGAAATGCAATTGACCGGCACTTACAAACCGCGCGAGTACTGCGTTCAATACCGCGAGACCGATTTCGCGTTCGCCAGCCGCTTGATGGAAGAGGAGGGCATCTTTTACTTCTTCCAGCATTCATCGAGCGACCACACCATGGTCGTCGGAGACAGCCCACAGGTGTATCAGGACCTCGGTCTGCAACCTTCCATCCGCTACGAAGAGGCGATGGGCGGCACGCGCGACGACCTGCGCATCTATGGCTGGAGCAAGCTTCAGAATCTGCGCTCGGGGAAATACACGGCGCGCGACTTCCACTTCGAGACCCCGGACAAGAATTTCGAATCCAGCAAAACCATCCAGCCCACCGTGCAAGTAGGCACGGTCGCGCACCAGTTGAGCACCGGCGGCGCGAGCGGCTGGGAGCTGTACGATTATCCCGGCGATTATGCGTTGCGGTTCGACGGTGTGACCTCCGGTGGCGGGGACCAGACGGCG
The DNA here is from genome assembly GCA_049511335.1 of Bryobacteraceae bacterium. Lineage (GTDB taxonomy): Bacteria > Acidobacteriota > Terriglobia > Bryobacterales > Bryobacteraceae > JBEKYD01. Next base: position 3,037 of record JBEKYD010000010.1, read on the forward strand.
AATCTGCAAGACGCTTTCGCCGACGCCGACCGCACCGTGGCGATTCGCATGAAGCAGGAGACCCTTCCCAGCATCCTGATTCAAGGTGAGAGCAATCACGAAGGGCTCACGCCGGGTTACAAGTTTACGCTTACCAACCACTTTTCGGACAACGGGGAATTTGTGCTGACGGGCGTGGAACACGAGGCCACCCAACCCATCGAGCCCGATCGCAACACCGAGCCATTCACTTACCAAAACCGCTTCACCGCGATTCCTTCCGCGCTTCCGTTTACACCGCCGCGTACCACGCCGCAGCCGGTGGTTCACGGTGTCCAGACGGCGATTGTGGTGGGGCCACCCGGCGACGAGATTTTCCCCGACAAATATGGCCGTGTAAAAGTGCAGTTTCCCTGGGACCGGCAGGGCCAAAACAACGCCAGCAGCTCCTGCTGGCTGCGCGTGGCCACGTCTTGGGCCGGCAAACAATGGGGCGCGGTCCATATTCCGCGCATCGGGCAGGAGGTGATCGTCGATTTTCTGGAAGGCGATCCCGACCATCCCATCATTGTCGGCAGCGTGTATAACAACGACCAGATGCCGCCCTATACGCTTCCCGACAACAAGACCCAAAGCGGCATCAAGAGCCGCAGCTCGCAGGGCGGATCCGCCTCGAACTACAACGAGTTCCGCTTTGAAGACAAAATGGGCAGCGAGGAAATCCTGTTGCACGCCGAGAAAGACCTGACCACCGAAGTGGAGCACGACGAGAATCGCACCGTCGGGAACAACCGCACCACTACGATTCAGGTAGACGAGACCAAGACGGTGCACGGCAAGGAAACCATCACCATCGACGGCAATCAATCCACCGAGATCACCCAGGGTAACCAGTCCATCACTCTGGACATGGGAAACCAAAGCACCAACGTGCAGCTCGGCAGCATCAGCACGCAGGCGATGCAATCTATCACCCTCACGGTGGGAGGGAACAGCATCACCATCGACCAGAGCGGCATCACCATCAGCGGGATGATGATCACCATCAGCGCCGATACCATGCTGCAGGCCAGCGGCGATGCCATGACGCAGATTCAGGGCGGCGTCGTTATGATTAACTAAAGCCATGAGCGATAGCGCGGCGGTCACGAAATCGGCGGCGGAAACCATCGCTGAGGTCGCGGAACTGGGCGATGAGGCTAAGGCATTGCTGCGGCCGGACCTCGATCCGCGCTCGTTCGTGGAGCGCCTGACCGAGGGGAAGCTGTATCGCGATGCGGTGCAATTCCTGGCCCACGCTCTGCCGAAAAGAGAAGCGATATGGTGGGCGTGGGTGGCGGCGCGGCGCGCCTCGGGGAGCAATCCTCCGCCCAAGATCGCCGCCGCGCTGACGGCGGTGGAGAGTTGGATTTCGCAGCCCAGCGATGAAAATCGGCGCGCGGCTAGAGCGGCCGGAGAGAAAGCGGAGTTTCGCACGCCGGCCGGCTGTGTGGGCCTGGCGGTGTTCCTGAGCGGTGGCAGCCTGGCCGCGCCGGGCGCGCCTGAAGTACCGCCGGGCGAGTTCTTGAGCGCCAAGATGGTGGCCGGCGCGGTGATTGTTTCGGCTCTGTGCACCGAACCGGAAAAAGGCCCGGAGAAATTTCGAAGCTTCATTTCCCAAGGGCTGGAAGTGGCTCGCCGCATCAAGCTGTGGGAGCCGAAGAAGGCATAGCAGGAGGAACCGTATGGGATCGCCCGCCTCGCGCATTACCGACATGCACGTTTGCCCCATGGCGACCGGCCCAGTGCCGCACGTGGGCGGCCCGATTCTACCCCCTGGGGCAGTCACTGTCCTAATCGGAGGCCTGCCCGCCGCGCGTGTCACCGATATGGCCGTCTGCGTCGGCCCTCCGGACGTAATCGTACTCGGCTCGTTCACCGTGCTCACCGAGAAGTTGCCGCAGGCTCGTATCGGGGATCTCACGGCCCACGGCGGCACCATCGTCCTCGGTGAGTTTACCGTCCTGGTGGGCGGATAAGACCGTGGCGCCCTCGCTCCGTCGATCCACAAGTGTAAAATAGACTGAGGAATCAGCCATGGATGTCACGTTACCGGGGGACTTGAGAAGGCAGGTCGAGCAAGAGCTCGCCAGCGGCCGCTATCAGAGTCCTGATGAGCTGATCGAAACAAGCTGTCAGGCAGTTCCTCGATGAGCGTAAGCGTGCTGATCGGCGCCTCGATGCACTCCGCAGAATCGGCCGGGCGGTCGATGAAGCGGGCCTGTATGAGCGCGTATCGATTCCCGGCCAGGAATGACAGGCGCACCGCTTGTCGTCCTGGACGCCTGCGTCCTCGCCAATTTCTCTTTGTGCGATACTCTGTTGCGCCTTGCGGAACCGCCCCGGCTTTTTGAGCCGAAATGGTCGGAGGAGATCATTCGAGAGACAACCCGCACTCTGGAGTCGAAGCTTCGATGGCCGAGTTCTCTGACCGCCCATTTCGAAGCCGAGCTGCGGGTCCACTTCAGCGAGGCGTGGATCAGCGGTTATGACTGGCTGATGTCCGGATGACGAACGACGAAAAGGATCGCCACGTCGCAGCGGCCGCTGTCCACTGCGAGGCGCCGATCATTGTGACATTCAATGTGCGCCACTTCAGGCCAGAGAATCTGGATCCGTGGGGCATCGTTGCACTCCACCCACAATCTTTCCTGGTCGGGATTTTCCGGCAGGAGCAAGCACTGGTGCTGGCGAAACTGGAACAACAGGCCGCCGACCGCGGTCGCACCTTGCGTCAACTCCTGAGCGTCCTGAGCGCGACCGTGCCCGATTTCGTGTCGCACGTTTCTGACGCAATCTCAGGATGAATCGCACAATGGGCGGCGAGATTATTTCTCTTCCCCCGCGTTTCACGGGTTACGCTCCGGTTACGCGCCACCCGGCTATACAATGGGATCATCCTTATGAAATCGCCCATACGGCGCGTTCTCCTGTTCTCCGCAATTCCGGTGTTTGCGGCTTTCGTATTTTCCCAGCCCGCGCCCCGCGAGCGCGTGGGGCCTCTTCCCGATGGCAGCTTTCTACTGAACAGCTTCTGGCGGATCGATCCGGTGGGCCGCCAGATTCCCGTGGATACGCTCCCGCTGGCCTCGGCTCTTTCCCCCGGCGGCAAGTACCTTCTGGTGCTCAATTGCGGATACCGCCCGCCATCGGTGACCGTGATCGAATCCTCCAGCGGGCGCGTAGTGGGCCAGACGCCGGTTCCCGATGCATGGCTCGGCATGGCGTTCCAGCCGAACACCAATCGCGTGTACGTGAGCGGCGGCTCGCGCGCCGCGGTATACGAATTCACGCTCTCGGCGGACGGCGCGCTTGCCCCGGGACGCACCTTTGAAGTGGTCCCGGCGGCCCAGCGGACCGTCCATGACTTCATCGCCGACCTGGCGTTTTCGCCGGATGGGCGGCTGATCTACGCCGCTGACCTCTACCACGACTCGCTGGCCGTCATCAATCCGCAGTCCGGCATGGTGACCGAGCACGTGAAGACCGGCCGGCGGCCGTATCGCATCCTGTTTCATCCCGACGGCAAATCGTTCTTTGTCACCTCCTGGGCCGATGGGACGCTGGAGCATTACGACGCCGCCAGCGGCGGGCAACTGGCGCGTGTGCCTATTGGCGCGCATCCCACCGACATGGTCTGGCGTGCCGGAGCCAGCAAGGGCGAAGAAGGCGAAGCGGCCTGGGCGGCGCGGCTGTTTGTCGCCGCCGCCAACACCAACAACGTCTATGCCGTCGCTGTCAGCGAGTCGAAGGAATTGAACGTCATCGAGACAATCAACGTGTCCATGACGCCTCGCCAGATGACGCAGCCGCTGGGAATGACTCCATCCGGCCTGGCGCTCTCCACCGATGGCAGCCGCCTGTTTGTGGTCTGTTCGGACGCGAACGCAGTGGCCGTGGCCGACGTCTCCGGCGAGCGCAGCTTTGTGCGCGGGTTCATTCCCACCGGCTGGTATCCCACCGCGGCGCGCATGCTGCCCTCCGGCGTTCTGACTGTGCTTAATGGCAAAGGCTTGCGCTCCTACGCCAATCCGACCGATGGCCCCAACCCCACCAAAAGACCCGCGGGGCTGCACCAGGAACCCGGCGTTCGCCCCGGCTATGTGGGATACATGCAAACCGGCACGGTCTCCTGGATCGAGGGCTTCCGCGACGATCGCCTGGAAGAATGGACCAAGCAGGCCTTCCGCAATTCCCCCTATCGCGACCCCAATGTGGGTGCGGCGAACCCGCTGCCGCCCATCCAGCGCGTGATCTACATCGTCAAGGAAAATCGCACCTACGACCAGGTGCTGGGCGACATGAAGGAGGGCAACGGAGATACGTCGCTGGAAATGTTCGGCGAGAACGTGACTCCCAACCTGCACAAGCTGGCGCGGGAATTCGTCCTCTTCGATAACTTCTACGTCAATGCCGACGTCAGCGCCTCCGGGCACAATTGGTCCACCGCGGCCATTGCCCCCGATTACGTCGAGAAGCTCTGGCCCAACGAATACGCGGGCCGCAGAAGGCTGTACGATTTTGAAGAGCAAGACCCAACCTCGCTGCCGCCCGCCGGATACATTTGGACCAACGCCGCCATGGCCGGTATCTCCATTCGCAACTTCGGCTACATGGTGAATAACACGCTCAAGTCGCAGCCCGGTGGAGAGCAGGTCGCCAGCGTGCGCGACCCGGTGCTGGCCAAAGTCACCAACCGCATGTACCGCGGCTTCGATCTGGATTACCCCGATGTCGACCGCGCCAAGGTGTTCCTCGACGAACTCGCCGAATACGAGAAAAGCGGTGAGATGCCGCGGCTGATCGTGATGCGCCTCGGCAACGATCACACCAACGGCACCACCCCCGGCAAACGCGCACCGCTCGCACTGGCCGCCGACAACGATTACGCCGTGGGCCAGATCGCCGAGGCCGTCTCGCATTCCCGCTTTTGGACCAGCACGGCTATTTTCATTCTGGAAGACGACGCCCAGAACGGGCCCGATCACGTGGATTCGCACCGTTCGCCGGCGTTCCTGATCTCGGCATACGTGCGCCGCCATACCGTGGACGGCACCATGTACAACACCACTTCAATGCTGCACACCATCGAGCTGCTGCTCGGTCTCCAGCCCATGACCCATTTCGACGCCAACGCCCGGCCCATGGCGGCCGCGCTTCAAGCCCAGCCCGACCCGTCGCCGTACGCGGCCGAAAAGCCCCGCATCTCGCTCACCGACATCAACCCGCCCAATGCGCCCGGAGCAGATGCGTCCCGCAAAATGGCGTTCGAAGTCGCGGATGAAATCGACGAAGACGCGCTCAACGATATTCTGTGGCGCGCCATTCGCGGCACCGAGCCTCCGCCACCCGTGCGCAGCTATTTTGGAAGGTGAACGCTTGTCGCTTGACAGAACTGCAAGAACAAGTGAGCCAACCGCTCCCTTACGGTCGCGGCTCGGTAAGCGCCTTCCCCTCAACCAACGCCTTCCGAGCCGCGCACGTAAGCAAGCGGATTTCTCGGATTTTGCGATGGTCTCATCCTGACAGATTTCCATGCCCCAAACCTACCTGTGCTTTCTCTGGCACATGCACCAGCCCTTCTATAAGGACCTGATCTCGGGCGTGTACAAGCTGCCGTGGACGCGCATGCACGCGCTCAAGGACTACTACGGCATGGCCCAGATCCTGGAAGAATTCCCGAATGTGCGCCAGACCTTCAACCTGGTGCCTTCCATGATGGTCCAGGTGGCGGACTACGCCGCGGGAAAGGCCGTCGACCCGTTTCTCGAAGTGGCGCTCAAGCCGGCCGAAAACCTCACCCCCCAGGATCGCGCCTTTCTCCTGCGCCATTCCTTCTATTCCGACCCGCGGCAGATGATCTATCGCTACCCGCGCTACGGCGAGCTGTATTCGGCGGCGCAGGTGCAAGGACCGTCGGCCGCAAGCATGCTTGGCGTCCAGGATTTTCGTGACCTGCAAATGTGGTCGCAACTGGCTTGGTTCGACGAGGCCCTTCACCAAAGCGATCCGGAGGTCCGCCAGTGGCTGGAGCGTGGCCGCAATTTCAGCCCGGCCGATCAACGGCGAATGGGAGAAAAACAGCGCGAGATTTGCTCCCAGGTCCTACCCGAGTATCGGAAACTGGCGGCTTCCGGGCAAATCGAGATTTCCACCACGCCGTTTTATCACCCCATCCTGCCGCTGCTCTGCGACTCCGATATCGCGCGCGTGTCGCATCCCAACGTGCCGCTGCCGCCGCGGTTCCGCTATGCCGGCGACGCCCGCCTGCAACTGCGCATGGCCCGCGACTACATCGAGCAACAGTTTGGCGTGGCGCCCGCGGGACTTTGGCCTTCGGAAGGTTCGGTCTCGGACGAAGTCTTTTCCATCGCCGCGGAAGTGGGCTTCCAGTGGGCCGCCACCGATAGCGGCGTCCTCAACGCCACTTTGTCGCGCCCCGTGCCGGTGGATGGGCTGTATCGGCCGTATCGCTGGCGCCAGGGAGAGCGATCGCTAAGCGTTCTCTTCCGCGATCATTATTTAAGCGACCTGATCGGCTTCGTCTATTCCAAAATGGACGCGGTCCAGGCCGCCGACGATTTCCTGAAGCGAATTCGCGAAAACTGCTCCGGGATCCTGGCCGCGGGGCGCGATGCGCTGGTCCCGATCGTTCTCGATGGTGAAAACGCATGGGAATACTACCCGCGCAACGGCCGGCCGTTCCTCCGCGAGCTGTACCGCCGCATCTCCGCCGATCCCGGCCTGCGGGCCATCACCATCGGCGAGGCCATGCACTCGCTTCCCGCCGAACCGTTGGACCACATTTTCCCCGGCTCCTGGATCAATGCCAACTTCGACGTCTGGATCGGCGCCGAGGAAGACAACCAGGCATGGTCGCGGCTCTTGCGCGCGCGGGAAGCCTACGATGCCGCCGCCAATGTCGCGCCGGAAAAGCGCAAGATGGCGCTCGAGGAGCTGCTGATCGCCGAGGGCAGCGACTGGTGCTGGTGGTACGGTCCCGAACACGATTCGGCCAACCGCCCGGAATTCGATCAGTTGTACCGCAGCCATCTGGCCAACGTGTATCGCTTTCTCGATCGCACGCCGCCCGAAGAGCTCTCCCGCCCGATTCTGCGCATCAGCGTGCATGCGGTGGTGACCGAGCCATCGGGGCCGATCGCCCCGGTGATCGACGGCGAAGTGACTTCTTACTTCGAGTGGCTGGGAGCGGCCTCCTACCGGGTGGATGACCGCTCCGGCTCCATGCACGCCGGCAAGGCGCCGGTGGCCGAACTGCATTTTGGCAGCGAAGGCCGTAACTTCTATCTACGCATCGATTTTCGCGGCGGCATCGAACCGGGGCTGGCGTCCCTGGAAGCTCGCATCAATCTGCAGCCGCTCGCCGGCCACGCGCCCGTCAGCCGCGTGGCCATCAGTCTGGCGGGCGGCGGCGCGATTGCGAGCGAGGTTTACCTCGCCGGCCCGGGCACAGTCGAATGCGCTTATGCTCGCGTGTTGGAGGTGTCGGTGCCGCTAGCCGCTATTGGCGTTGCCTCCGGGCGCGGCCTTCGCTTCCAATGCTCGCTCTGGCAAGCCGGTCTGCCCATCGAGGCCATCCCCCAACAAGGCTGGCTCGACCTGAAAACTACCGACCCGGACCAGATGACGGGTTGAGCCGGCCTCGGTGGGACAGACCATCGCATTTTGTGGTCTATCATCCCTCGCCGCGGCGCGGCTGCCGGACGAACGGCTATGTAGGACAGGCCTCCCGGCCGGTCCAGCAGCTCATCCGCAGTTCCTATCCCGACAGCGATATGATGCACATGGGGTGGTTCAGACATGACGACACGCGAGGCCCTCCACCAGCTTGTAGACGATCTTCCAGATGCGCAGGCGGAACTCGCGCGCACGTGGCTGGAGGACCTCCGCCATGCCGCCGATGAAGATGGGCCGCCTATGGACGCGGCGACGCTCGGCTCTCTGGATCGCGGTTTTGCCGGCATTGCAGCAGGTCGCGTGACGCCTCTCGACGAGTACGAGCGTCAACGCGGTTTGTGACCTATCGGGTCAGCACACCCACGAGGCTGAAGAATTCCTCTAACGGTTTACAGACGTTCGTAGTAAAGGCCCCCGATTTGCCCACTTTCCACCGTAACCAAACCGGCCCCCGCGGCGAAGAGTATAGTAGGAACAAAGAGGATGCTGATCAAAAAGCCTGCGGATCTCCGCTATTCCGATATCACGCCGCGCTCGGTTTATCTGAACCGGAGGCGGTTTCTGGCCGGTCTGCCTGTGGCTCTGGTGGCCGGCCGCGAAGCGCTCTCCCCCTCCGGCCGCGCCCGCGCCGCCGGCGGCAGGTTCCCCAACCTGGTGAAGAGCCCTTTCAGTACGACCGAAAAGGTGAACACTTACAACGACGTCACCCACTACAACAACTTCTATGAGTTCGGCACGCAAAAGGAACAGCCAGCCAAACTGGCGCAGGGTTTCAAGCCCGGCCCTAATTGGAAGGTTTCGGTGGAGGGGGCCGTGGCCAAGCCGCGCAAGTTCAGCGTGGACGAATTGATCGCCCTCGCGCCAATGGAAGAGCGCATCTATCGCCATCGCTGCGTGGAAGCATGGTCGATCGTTGTGCCCTGGGTGGGATATTCGCTGAACGTGCTGCTCAAACAGGTGCAGCCGACGGCCAAAGCACAGTACGTAGCCTTCGAAACCTACTACAACCCCGGCATGATGCTCTCGTCCGGAGAGGCCGGCATCGAATTCCCTTACGTGGAAGGGCTGCGGCTGGACGAAGCCATGCACCCGCTCGCCATGCTGAGCTTCGGTATGTACGGCGATTCGCTGCCGCCGCAGGACGGCGCGCCGGTCCGCTTGACAGTCCCCTGGAAGTACGGTTTCAAGAGCGCCAAGTCGCTGGTGAAGATCAAGCTGGTGGAAAAGCAGCCGCCCACCGCCTGGAATTTGGCCAACTCCCACGAATACGGCTTCTATTCCAACGTCAACCCGCAAGTGGATCATCCGCGCTGGAGCCAGGCCAGCGAGCGCCGACTGGGCGAATTCTTCAAACGCCCTACCCTGATGTTCAACGGTTACGGCAACGAGGTGGCCAGCCTGTATAAGGGCATGGACCTGAAGAAGAACTTTTGAGGGTGAGGACTGGGGCGATCGATATGTTGCGAAGCCGCTGGACCAAACTGCCGGTATTCCTGCTCTGCCTGACACCGATCCTTCTGGTCCTGTGGCGGGCTTTCGAAGGCGATGGCCTGACCGCCAATCCGGTGGAATTCATCACCCACTTCACCGGCGATTGGACCATCCGCTTCATCGTGATCACCCTCGCCGTCAGCCCGCTTCGCAAGCTGCTCGCCCTGCCGGACCTGATTCGCTTTCGCCGCATGTTCGGCCTGTTTGCCTTCTTCTACGGCACCCTGCATTTTCTCACCTACCTCTGGCTGGACAAGTTTTTCTCGTTGCCGGATATCGCCAAGGACGTAGTCAAACGCCCCTTCATTACGGCCGGCTTTACGGGCTTCGTGCTCATGCTTCCCCTGGCGCTCACCTCCACCGCGGGTTGGATTCGCCGGCTCGGCGGTAAGCGCTGGCAAGTGCTGCATCGCCTGATCTACTTCACCGCCGTTGCCGGAGTAGTGCATTACTACTGGCTGGTGAAGTCCGACATTCGCCTGCCCGTGCTTTATGGCGCTCTGGTCGCTGTGGAACTGGGCTGGCGCGCCGTCGCCTGGCTGCGCAAAACGGCCAAACGCCAGTTCCCCGCTACCGGTCCCGCAAGAGCGGCCGCGGCAAAGGCGGAAAGCTGTTGAAGTGGGACAGGCGATCGCCTTTTGTCGCCTGTCAAGCGGTTGTCCGCGGGCGGGGCTTGACAGGCGCCGAAAAGCGATTCGCCTGTCCCACTTGTCCATAAGTGCGAATCTCTCAGCCCCCATGGGACAATCGAAGCAGCATGACTCACAATCCCATCATTGTGGCTCTAGACGTGGAGTCGGCGGCCGAAGCGCGGACGCTGGTCGCGCGCATCGGCGAGGGCGTCGACTTCTACAAAGTCGGCCTGGAGCTTTACGCTGTCTGTGGCATGGAAATCGTTCGGGAGTTGATGGATCGCGGCAAACAGGTATTTCTCGACCTCAAGTTCTATGACATTCCCGAAACCGTCCGCCGCGCCGTCTCCCAGGTGGCCCGCGTGGGCGTGCGCTTTGTCACCGTTCATGCCGTCGGTTCGGTGATGCGCGCGGCAGTCGAGGGCAAGGGCGATTCCAAGCTGCAACTGCTGGCCGTGACCGTGCTCACCAGTTTCAGTCCCGAAGATGCCGAAGAGTTGGGCTTCACCTGCCGAATTTCCGATCTGGTCGAGCGGCGGGCGCGCAAAGCCGTGGAATCGGGCGTCGACGGCATCGTGGCTTCCCCTCTCGAAGCTGCCGCCGTGCGCCGCATCATCGGCCCCTCCCGCATTCTGGCAACCCCAGGAGTCCGTTCCGCCGGCCGAGATAAGGGCGATCAGAAGCGGGTGGCAACTCCGTACGAAGCCATGCGCGACGGCGCCGATTATCTCGTCATCGGACGCCAGATCACGCGCGCCCCAGACCCTGCCGCCGAAGCTGCCCGCATCGCCGAAGAAATTGCCGGAGTGCATGCCTGAGCCGGCGCCATGAAATTGCCCGCCACCTTTCGCGCGCTCGAATACCGTAATTTCCAGCTCTTCTTCGCCGGCCAGTTGATCAGCCTCATCGGCACCTGGATGCAGAACGTGGCCCAGGCCTGGCTGGTCTACCGGCTCACGCATTCTTCGGCCCTCCTGGGCGCGGTCGGCTTCAGCAGCCAGATTCCCGTGTTTCTGTTTTCCACCCTCGGCGGCATCGTGGCCGACCGCTTCGAGCGGCGAAACGTGGTGATCGGCACGCAAACCGCTTCCATGCTGCTGGCGTTCGTTCTGGCCAGCCTCACTCTCACCGGCTTCGTCCGTATTTGGCACATCTTCGTTCTCTCGACTTTGCTCGGCCTGGTGAATGCCTTCGACATCCCGGCCCGCCAGTCGTTCATCGTGGAGATGGTGGGCAAGGCCGACCTCATGAATGCCATCGCCCTGAACTCCTCCATGTTCAACGCCTCTCGCGTAGTGGGGCCGGCGGTGGCCGGTGTTCTGGTGGCCACCATCGGTGAGGGCTGGTGCTTCTTTGCGAACGCCATCAGCTACATCGCGGTCATCGCTGGGCTGTTGCTGATGCGCATCGCCGAAAAGCGCCGCCCGCAGCCCGCCGGATCGCCCTTGGCCAACGTGGCGGAAGGCTTCCGGTTCGTCCTGAGCAATCCGCCGGTTCACGCGCTTTTGATTATGCTCGGCATCATGAGCCTGGTAGCCCTGCCGTTTACCGTGCTGATGCCGATTTTCGCCGACCGCGTGCTCCACGGCGGCGCCACCGCGCTGGGCTGGCTGATGGGCTGGACCGGCGTGGGAGCGCTGGCCGGTGCCCTGCTGCTGGCAACCCGCACCGAGCTCAAGGGTCTGAGTGTCTGGCTGGCCGCGGCCGCCACCGGTCTGGGCTGTTTCCTCATTGGATTCGCCTCTTCCCACCACATGACCCTCTCTTCGATTCTGCTGGTGGGCGCCGGCTTTTGCATGATGATTCAGATGGGCGCAACCAATACCCTGATACAGAGCATGGTGCCGGACGAATTGCGCGGCCGCGTTATGGCGGTCTACTCCATGATGATGATGGGCATGACGCCGTTCGGCTCGCTGTTAGCGGGAGCCGTGGCGGGGCGTCTGGGCGCTTCGCTCACCGTCGCGATTGGAGGCTCGATCTGCGTGGCGGCGGCGCTGACGTTCTGGCGTCTTCTGCCGCGCATCCGCCCCCATGCACGCCAGTTGATCTTTGCCCAGCGCGCCGCCCACCTCGAACCGCAGGGTTGAGCGATACAAATCGCGCAAGTGGCGCGGTTGAGAGCCTACAGTTGTTCCCCAGCGTGTGCCAAAAGAGTCCCCCTCACATTGCCGGCGCAAATGGTTTATGCTGGTTTCTCTATGCGAGGGACTTGGTTGTTATTGGCGTTCCTCTGCGCGGGTTGCAGCCCGGCTAGGCGTGACGTAGTCGGGTGTGTGGAAGTGCGCTCGGAGCTGACGAGGCAAGGGCCACACGCGCTTCGCGTCGAGGGCGAACTGTACAACGGCTGCAAAGTAAAGCTCGCAACGGTGAGTGCGAAGTTCGGCATCCTGGACCGAGGCGGGGCTCAGATCGAATCGATTGACGCCGTTACGGAAGACCTAAATCCGGGCAGGAGCTGGAAATTCAAGATCGCGCCAACCCGGGAAATATCGGACGAACAGGGACCGGTGCATCTGAAGGTGGTCAAAATCTCATTTACGGCTCCGCACTAGCTTGTTACGCAGGCCCGCCGAAAGTTCACAGCCGCCAAATACGGATCCCTCAAAAATCGCCGGCCTTGCCTTTTTCCGCCGCGTTCCCCGGCGATTGCGCGGACGTTCGATGCAACCCGGCGGCCATTCGCTCCATGCCGAGCTTATCTAAGCGCAGAGCGGCAAACAGCAGATCGTCCACGGAATAAGCCGCCTTGCTGACACCCGAGCCATGCCGCTGGGTGTTGGCGAAAATGTGGTAAATCTCGTGGGCCAGCACGCGCCCGATGGCCCGGCCAAACGCCGCGTCGCGTTCCAGCGGCTGAACATGCAGCATGCTGTTCTGCAAGAAGTCACGCAGCCGGTTGCAATCCACATCGGTGAAGTGAAGGATGGCGCCGTCGCTAATGTGGGTCCATCCCAGCGGGCCCGGGTTCCGTCGGTGCGACTGCATCTCCGCCGCATCGCACCTGCCGAGAAATTTCGCTACCACAATGTCCGCAGCCGGCGGAGCGTGCTCTGCCTCCGCCGTGGAGCGCCAATCGAAACGCAGCCCAACTGGCTGCATGATGGTCAGCAATTCGCGCTGCATCGCATCCGCGACCGCAGCCGGTGGCTCCTCAGAAAACTGGGTGTATAGAGCAACTGAAATCGGGTCTGGCGATTGGGCCCAAACCTGCACGTGCGCCAGGATCAACAACGATACCGGCCCGGCAACGAGCAAGCCAAAGGTGTTCACAGTTCACGTCCGCAGGGAGCGGTCCGTGATCAGATCCGGGTGCTCGCGCACCATCCGCGCCGCCATATGGCACGCGAAACAGATGGGCTTGGCTGTAGCCAGTGTGTCGCGCAAGCGATCGACCGGGATTTCGCTCCATTCCACACTGTTCCTATCGGCGGTTTGCACCGCGGGATTAGCCCCCGCGACCGGAATTGTTCCGAAGGGCCGGCCGCACGAACAGCAGGACTTGCCGGCATACCATTCCAGTACGATATTCCGCACCAGGCAATCGGCCGGACGGGATTCGATCTCCCGCAGGCACTCCTGCCCGCAGCCGGCTTTCTCCGGCCACCGGGTGCATTCCGCCAATTGTAGATTGGGAGCATGCAGCAGGCCGCTCAGCGCGGCATGAGAGGAATCCAGCCGTACCCCGGCGGGTCGCTGGTTTTCCGGGCACGTCACCAGACGGCGCCCCCGGAATTTCCACCAGGCGTAAACACCACGCCCCAGCAGTGCTGCTAACAGGGCCAGAGCGACAAGGACCCAGACCTGATTCGGCATAAACAACTCCGAAGAACCTTATTTCAGAATCGCTATTGCACGAACCGTACCAACCCAGGAGACTGCCGCAGCCGACAGCCCGCCCGTGTTTTCAACGTGTTGCCTGTTAGCCGGCCCGCGCCCCTGCGCACCTTGACCCAAACCGGGCAACGATTTTGCCACTTTTAGCGTCTATTTGCACGTGATGGGGAGGGTGAAATCTGTTTTCTGGCTGGCATCGGCCAGCCTACTCCTTGCTACTACCGGCGAGTACGCCGCCGCGAAACGCAAGCTCGATCTGATCGATTCCGGCCGTCTTCGCCCCGGCAGTCGCCTCGACTTGACCCTTCCCGAGCTCAACGCCTACGCCGCCGGCGAGGCCCCAGCCGGCGTCCGCGATACCCGCATCCGCATCCCGGCGCCCGGCCAGGCCACTGGCAGTGCAACCATTGATTTCTTGAAGTTACGCCGGTCCCAAGGGGCCCAGCCGGGATGGCTGATGGCCAAACTGCTGGATGGCGAGCGGCCCGTGAGCGTCACCGCGCGGCTCCACTCTTCCGGCGGTTATGCCACGGTGGATGTCGAGCAGGTAACCATTTCGGGCGTCACCATCGACGGCCGCACCCTCGATTTCCTCATCCAGAACGTGCTTCTGCCGCTTTACCCGGACGCTGTCGTAGGCCAGCCCTTCGAACTAGGCCACAGCATCCAAAGCGTCGACCTCACCCCGGCCGGAGTGACCGTCAGGATGAAACCCTAGCTGCGGCTTTTGCCCCGAGCGCCTCCCGATCAGGCCGCGGACAATTTCACCACGCGAAGATGCTTGCGGCTCTTCTCCGCGTGCCACAGATCGAACTGAAGCTGCTGATTGAGCCAGCTTTCCGCGCTGGTATCGAATGCCATCGAGAGACGAACCGCCATCTCCGGGCTGATGCCGGCACGCCGATTTAGAATGCTGGACAGCGTCTTACGGCTCACGCCAAGCGCCTGCGCGGCTTCCGTAACGGTCAGGTTCAGCGGCTCCAGGCACAGCACCCTCAAAACTTCGCCCGGGTGCGGCGGGTTGTGCATTTTCATCCTTCACCTCAGTGGTAGTCCTCATAATCCATCATAAGGATTAATCCGCCCCAGGCCGTCCTCATCCCCTTGATTCCACTCAATCTGTGCGGCCTAAGCCAATCCTGATTTTTTATTTACGACTTATTGATGAGGCCGCCTGTAAGCTGATTAAGGCTCGTGAAACGATAACATTATGTTAGATGTGATTCTCGTCGCTGCCGCTGTCGGCTTTTTTGTCGCCAGTTGGGGTTTCGTCAAAGGGTGTGACCGGCTCTAAATCCGGCTCAGGGGAAATCTCCATGGAATATGCAATTGCTCTCATCGTCGCCGTAGCGCTCGGCGTGTATCTGTTCGTGGCGCTGTTGCGCCCGGAGCGCTTTTAACCGCTTATGGGTTCCTATCTAGCTTCTGGCTTACGCCTCCCGCCTTCTCAATTTCGGAGGATCCTGTGACCGCCAACGGAATTCTGCAAATCCTGTTTTTCCTTTTCGTCGTCATTGCGCTGGCCAAGCCCATGGGCGCGTACATGGCCAAAGTCTTCGCCGGTGAGCGCACCTGGCTGCATCCGGTCTTACGGCCGCTCGAAAGGGGAATCTACCGCGTGTGCGGCATCGAAGAAACCCAAGAGCACCGCTGGACCGGCTACGCCGCGGGCGTCTTGTTCTTCAGCCTGGTAAGCCTGCTTCTCACCTATCTCATCATGCGGATCCAACAATGGCTGCCGCTCAACCCGCAGGGCCTGGCCAACGTGGAACAGTTCCTCTCGTTCAACACTGCCATCAGTTTCACCACCAACACCAATTGGCAGTCGTATACGCCGGAAACCACCATGAGCTATTTCAGCCAAATGCTGGCCCTGGCGACCCACAATTTCTTCTCGGCTGCGGTTGGCATCTCGGTGGCGATCGCTTTCGTGCGCGGCTTTGCCCGCCACTCCGTCAAGACTTTGGGCAATTTCTGGGTGGATTTCACCCGCGCCATTCTCTACGTGCTGCTGCCCATCTCGATCGTCTACGCGGTGGCGCTCGTCTCCCAGGGCTCGATTCAGAACTTCGCCGCCTATACCAAGGCCACCACGCTCGAAGGCGCCGTCCAAATCATCCCGCAAGGCCCCCTCGCCTCGCAGGAAGCCATCAAGATGCTGGGCACCAACGGCGGCGGCTTCACCAACGCCAACTCCGCCCATCCCTACGAGAATCCCACCCCGTTCAGCAACTTCCTCCAAATGCTTTCGATCTTCCTGATCCCCGCCGGTCTCACCTATACCTTCGGCAAGATGGTGAAAGATACGCGCCAGGGGTGGGCTATCCTCGCCGCTATGAGTATCCTCTTTCTGGCGGGTGTGTTCGTGGCTTATCCTTCCGAGCAAGCCGGCAACCCCAACCTGGCCAGGCTCGGCATCGGGACCCACGCTACAGCCGCGCAACCCGGCGGCAACATGGAAGGCAAGGAAGTCCGCTTCGGTATTGCCGATTCCGCCTTATTCACGACGGTCACCACCGATGCCAGTTGCGGCGCCGTGAATAACGCGCACGATAGCCTGACGCCGCTGGCCGGGCTGGTCCCGATGGTCAATATGGAGCTTGGCGAGATCATCTTCGGCGGCGTCGGCTCGGGCCTGTACGGCATGCTGCTGTTCGCCGTGCTGGCCGTGTTCATCGCCGGTCTCATGGTGGGGCGCACGCCGGAATACCTGGGCAAGAAAATCGAACAGAAAGAAGTCAAGATGATGATGCTCGCGGTGATGGTGCTGGCCTTCACCATCCTCGGCTTCTCGGCTGCCTCGATCAACCTGGAAACCGTCGGCAAGAGCCTGTCGAACGGCGGCCCTCACGGTCTGTCGGAAGTGCTCTACGGTTTTACCAGCGCGGTGGGCAACAACGGCAGCGCCTTCGGCGGCCTGAGCGCCAACACACCCTACCTGAACACCACGCTGGGCTTTGCCATGCTGTTCGGCCGCTTCCTGATGTTGATTCCGCTGCTGGCCGCGGCGGGCAGCCTGGTTCAGAAAAAACAGGTGCCGCTTTCGGCCGGAACCTTCCCCACCCACGGGCCGTTGTTCGTCGGCCTGCTGGTGGGCGTGGTGGTGATCGTGGGCGCGCTCACCTTTTTCCCCGCGCTTTCGCTCGGTCCGGTGGTGGAACATTTCCTGATGTGGCAAGGGAGGCTTTGGAGCTAATTTTATGTCGCTGGCAACCGCAACCCCGCCGTCTTCGGTATCATCTTCTTCTAACGACGTGACCTCTCTCCTGCCGAAGAAAGGCTCTCGGGCCCGGCCGCTGTTGGACCCGCCTATCGTCAAGCGCGCCATCGTCGATTCCCTCCGCAAGCTCAGCCCGCGCCTGATGATGAAGAACCCCGTCATGTTCGTGGTGGAAGTGGGCGCCGCCATGACCACCGTGCTGGCCGTCCGCGACATCGCGCAGGGCGCCTCCATCGCCGGCTTCACCTTCCAGATCACCCTTTGGCTGTGGTTCACCGTCCTGTTCGCCAACTTCGCCGAAGCCATGGCCGAAGGCCGCGGCAAGGCGCAGGCCGATACGTTGCGCAAGACCAAGACCGAGACCACCGCCCGCCGCTTCGTGAACGGGCGGACCGAAACCGTGCCGGCCACCGTGCTGCGCTCGGGCGATGTCGTGCTGGTGGAGATCGGCGAAACTATCCCCGGCGATGGCGACGTGATCGAAGGCATCGCCAGCGTGGATGAAAGCGCCATTACCGGCGAAAGCGCCCCGGTCATCCGCGAATCGGGCGGCGACCGCAGCGCCGTGACCGGCGGCACCAAGGTGCTCTCGGACTGGATCAAGTCAAGATCACCTCCAACCCCGGCGAAACCTTCCTGGACCGCATGATCGCGCTGGTCGAGGGCGCCGAACGCCAGAAGACCCCCAACGAAATCGCCCTCAACATCGTGATCGCCGGCCTTACCCTGATCTTTCTGCTGGCCGTAGTCACGCTGCAGCCTTTCGCCCTGTACAGTGTCAAAGCCTCCCACAGCGGCTCCGCGCCATCGGTCACCGTGCTGATTTCGCTGTTGGTCTGCCTCATTCCCACCACCATCGGCGGCTTGCTCTCCGCCATCGGCATCGCCGGCATGGATCGCGTCATGCAACACAACGTGCTGGCCATGAGCGGCAAAGCGGTGGAAGCCGCCGGCGACGTCAACTCGCTGCTGCTCGATAAGACCGGCACTATCACTCTCGGCAACCGCCAGGCCGTCGAGTTCATCCCCATCGGCGACGTCAGCGAAGCCGAACTGGCCGATGCCGCCCAGCTCTCCTCGCTCGCCGACGAAACCCCCGAAGGCCGCTCCATCGTGGTGCTGGCCAAGCAGCGCTACAACATCCGCGGCCGCGAAGTGGCCGCGCACGAAGCCCACTTCATTCCCTTCACCGCCCAGACCCGCATGAGCGGCGTCGATATCGACGGGCGGGCCGTCCGCAAAGGCGCCACCGAATCGGTGGTGGAGTTCGTCGCCGAAAACGGCGGCGCCGTCCCCACTGAACTGATGGACGTCACCGACCGCATTTCCCGCTCCGGCGGCACGCCTCTGGTGGTGGCCGATCGCGGCCGCGCCCTCGGCGTCGTGCATCTCAAAGACGTGGTCAAAGGCGGCATGCGCGAGCGCTTCCAGCAGCTTCGCGCCATGGGTATCAAGACCATCATGATTACCGGCGACAACCCCCTCACCGCCGCCGCCATCGCCGCCGAAGCCGGCGTCGACGATTTCCTCGCCCAAGCCACGCCCAAAGACAAGATGGATCTGATCAAGAAAGAGCAGGCTGGCGGACGCCTGGTTGCCATGACCGGCGATGGCACCAACGACGCTCCCGCGCTCGCCCAGGCCGACGTCGGGCTCGCCATGAATACCGGAACCATGGCGGCCAAAGAGGCCGGCAATATGGTGGATCTCGATAGCAACCCCACCAAGCTGATCGAGGTCGTGGCCATCGGCAAACAATTGCTCATGACCCGCGGCGCGCTCACCACTTTCTCCATCGCCAACGATATCGCCAAGTACTTCGCTATTCTGCCGGCCATGTTCATGGCCACCTATCCGCAGATGGCCGCGCTCAACATCATGGGCCTGCATTCCCCGACAAGCGCGGTGCTCGCCGCGGTGGTGTTCAACGCCCTGATCATCATCGCCCTGATTCCGCTGGCGCTGCGCGGCGTCAAATACAAGCCGATGTCGGCAGCCGCGCTGCTGCGGCGCAACCTGCTGATCTATGGCGTGGGCGGCGTCATCGCCCCATTCCCCGGCATCTGGCTGATCGATCGCCTGCTGGGCCTGCTGAATCTGGCTTGAGGATATCCCATGAAACAACTCTTGATTGCCGTCAAAGTTACCCTCCTGTTCACGCTGATCACCGGCTTGGCTTATCCGCTGGTGGTGACCGGTCTCGCGCGCGTGCTCTTTCCGCACCAGGCCGATGGCAGCCTGGTCGAAGTGAATGGCAAGCCGATAGGCTCCAGCTTGATCGGGCAGAAGTTCACCCGGCCCGAGTATTTCCACGGCCGGCCTTCCGCCGCCGGCAACGACGGTTACGACGGCCTGTCCTCAGGCGGCTCCAACCTCGGCCCCACCAGCCAGAAGTTGGTCGACCGCGTGCGGGACGACGCCAAAAATTTCCGCGCCGAAAATCCGCAAGCCTCCGGTCCCCTTCCCGCCGATGCAGTCACTCAGTCCGGCAGCGGCCTGGATCCCGACATCTCTCCCGCCGCGGCGGAAGCCCAAGTCGCGCGGGTTGCCTCGGCGCGCAATCTCAGCCCGGATCGCCTCCGGCAACTGGTGGCCGCCCACACCGAAGGCCGCACCTTCGGCATTTTGGGCGAGCCCCGCGTCAATGTCCTGGAACTGAACCTCGCCCTCGATCGGGCCGCGCCGTTGCACAAGTAAGCTTGCTACCTTCACCGTGGGGCAGACCATCGTTCTTGGCGGTCTGCCCTAAACCCGACCACTGGTGCTGGGGATTGCCCCGGTGTACATATGTGTGTACACTGGATTGTGGTAGTCCTCTGGGATCCCGGCAAAGCGACAAGCAACGTGGCCAAGCACGGGGTTCGTTTTGCCGACGCGGCCTTGGTATTTGACGATCCAGTGGCCATCACAGTCGTCGATGACGAATCGGGCCCTATCGAGCAGCGTTTTGTCATTCTCGGCGCTGACGCCGCCGGGCGGCTACTGGTTGTGGTCTACAGTTGGCGCGGGGACGATATCCGGCTGATCTCCGCCCGGCGCGCCGAGCCCCACGAACGGGAGGAATACGAAAAGCGATGAAAACCTACGACTTCAGCAAAGGCAAACGCGGAGCCGTGCTCCCGCTGCCTCCGGGCAAGGAACGAATCACCATCCGGCTGGATTCCGACATCCTCGATTACTTCCGCGATCAGGTTGAGCGTGCCGGTGGCGGCAATTACCAGACCGTCATCAACAACGTGTTGCGCGACTACATCGAGGGCAAAAAGTCCGCGCCCGGACTGGAGGACACTTTGCGGCGTGTCATCCGTGAGGAGTTGCAAAAGGTTTCTTAGATTTTGGGCTTTCGCGCGCCTGGATTATATGGTCGATAGACTCGGCTTATCCTCCACGAGACGCAGCGTCAAGGACCAAGATCAGGACCAAGATCGGAGAGGTCGGATCGGAGAAGATCGGAGAGGTCAGCCTAAGATCGGAGAGGTCAGCCTGACGGAATCTGTTGGCGAAAGCCGCCAACACGTCGGACTGCTCCTACATGTTGGTGAATTTTGCGTTTCCGTAGGCGCTCTCGTCTCGGAATCCCTGAGGTGGGCGCCGTAACACCTCGGAGGGTGCCCTACCTCGTCGCCCAACTGGCCACCACTCCCACGGCGGGCATAGACGGAGAATGTCCTTCAAGAAACCTTTGATCAGCGCCGATGAGGAAATCCTGACCACACGAGCCGCCCCGATGGGTCCTTGCCTCTCCGCCCCGGCGCCGCAAACGCCCTTTTAATGTTCGAAACGCGAAAATCGCGAACATGTAGGAGCGCTCCAACGTGTTGGCGGCTTTCGCCAACAGCTTCCGTCAGGCTGACCATTTGGCCATTTGACCCCGACCATTTGGCCCTCGGTCCTCCAGTTATCACTTGGGACTGGGTCAATGAAAGCGTGACGACGTCGCGCTATTCCGATACTGCCCCGTCCGGACGAACAAGGAGGGCAACGCCCTTCCATCCGTAGTAGTCCCAAGTACGGCGCGTCGTCGTGGGGTAACCCAGGGCCTTCTTACCTTGGAAATGCCAAAGTAGCATGTCCCCATTCGTGAAACTGATCCACCTGGACCAGCTACCGGGGTCGTCTTCGATCTCGAGCAACATGGACCCGCCGCGCTCCGCCGCCACCCGTTCCGCTACGCTTCGCTTGTCGTTTTTGCGCAGGTCCTCAAGCAGACTATCCCGAGCCCGAACGCTCAGGGATCGGTCATTCACAAAGCGAAGCTCAACGTGCGCGGACCTATGCGCGGCGAGGTAGCGGCTGAGCCATGGTATCGATTGAACACGGCTTATGAGGCCGTCGATCTGCGAGTTGAACGCGCTTAAGCCCGGGGGAGCGTTCCCATCCATCGGGAAGAAGAAGCCAATCTCTTCCCGGCCGGAGCCATTTGGCACCCGCGCTTTACCCCACCAACCGTAGCCCTCGGTATCGAGGGACTCAATAAACGTGATCGTTGATTCCACCACTGCGAAACGGCGACTCAGCTCTTGAAAACGAGGGCCGAGGACGGCCATGCTGCCCGCCATATCCCACTTCTCACTGATGCGCCAAAGCACGACACCACTATATTTTGCCCGCAGGCTAATGCCGCCGATCCGATCCCGATTGGAAAAGCCGTTCGGCAATAGCTTGTATAACGCGTCGCCAACTCCCCGATGATTCACCAAGGAGCGCTTGCCGTTCTCCTCCAGCCGCCAGGGAATCATAAAACACGTTCTGGCTGTCAGAAATCAAAAAGATCTTCCCTGTATCTTGGCCAAACACCTGGATGCGGGCGTGCGGGTAATCATCGGTGCCACAACAAAAGTGCTTCACAATCTCGCTTGTTAATGTGGGATTCGTGAAGGCAGAGCGAAAAAGCGCGATCTGCGCTGGCGTATGCGGCACAGTCGACTCCGGCAGATCGTGTCGCACGGCCTCATCGACATTCGCCGCGAGCCACTGGGGAGTAATTCCCATGGCATTGCCAGGGGACTCCATGTTCGGTTGCCTAGCCGCCGCCAATACAGCCCGAAATTGCTGACACCTTTCATCGCGAGAGCCTTCGAGGTTTGGCAAGCAGTTGAGTCGCAGTGTGCTCTCTGGAGTCCCGCCGTACCCGCCACCCCATGAACGAATACTGACAATTGTCCCCTGGGCGGTCGCGCAACTGGAAACCGCCAGCCAGACAAGGGCGAGCCGGCCCCAGCGAACCGCCTGGTTATCACTACGCCCGATCAAAGTGAAGATCCCAGCCACAATCTGATTATGCTCCTGTTCCCTCCAGATGCGGGCATCACGAATCGGCTCGTCGCCGTGTAAGCCGAAGCTTTTCTGACGCATACGGAGGTTCGACGCGACCGTGCCACCGGAGAAAACGTGCTCACTTAGGACGTCTTGTGAAGAGCTCGGCACGGGTAGATCCCGTGAAGTCCCATCCACGGGAGCCTCACGAGCCGAAGTCCGCGTCTGACTTCACCCCAAAATCAGAGAGGGAGCCAGCGCCGCCGGATTCTTTCACGGTCGACGACGACGATGGACCTAGGCCAATTCTGCTTGCGAAACCGGCGTCAGGACGCGCCGCACACAATCCCGGCTCCCGGTTTCGCTATAGTTCCCGCCACGTAGCAGGATCAGCCCCGATCCCGCCGAACCGAAGTGGGCGAGTAGCCTCGGGAAGTCCAGTCTGCGGTGATGACGACGCGATCGGCGTGCGTCGCGGTTTGCAGGATCTCCGCGTCCAGGTTCCTGTTCATTGACAGTTCATTTGCATGGACTGCGTCATGGCCTTCGGCGCGCAGCCGCTGCGCCAACTCCGGCGACAGCGGCATATCCACCAAAAACCTCACCGCCTCAACTCAATCGTCTCGTCTTCCGAAAGGCACGCCGCATAGTGTAAGGCTTCGTCACCGGCTCCAGTTCCGGCCAGGGTTGGGGGGTTGCCGGCTCGCTGCCTTCTCAACCTGCCGTGGCGACCGCCGCTTCGTTTGCGTATTCCGGCTTGTAGACGTGCTGGCGGATGAACGCCACCATGTCAGTTGGACGTTCGACGCGGGCGAGGCCCGAGTCGAAAACGCATTTGGCCACTCGCGCGGCAGTCTGGATCTCGGCCTCGAGAATATTCGACTGCAGCGGGTATAGGAGGCCCTGCTTGAGCAACTCGGATGGCACCTGGTCCGCCACCGCTTGCCCGGCCTCGATGAACATCTCGTCTGTGACGCGTTTTGCCTGCGTCGCGAAGATCGCCATACCGACCGCCGGGAAAATGTAGAAATTGTTCGCTTGTCCCGGCAGAAATGTCTGGCCGTTGTAGTGGACCGGCGCGAACTGCACGCCGGCCGCGTAGATCGCCTTTCCCTTCGACCAGGCGTAGGCTTGCTCGGGCGTGCATTCGGCTTTCTCGGTCGGGTTCGACAGCGCAAGAATCACATCACAGGGCGGCCGTCGATGCGCGACATGCTCTCAACGACTTTCTGCGTGAAAGCGCCGCCAATCGTGCTCACGCCGATAATCGTCGTCGGCTTAATGCTCTCGATAGCAGCGACGAAATCCCGCGTTAGTCGGGCCGGCGATTCGCCTGCCCTATCGCACGTTCCGCGCAGCGGACGCGGCGAGCTTCGCCCAGCCGCCGGCAGACGAATTGCCTACCCCGCAGGGTGGCGCAAGCTAGTGTACCCGTACGCTCAAATTCCAGACGTTTTGCTGACGAATCGTGTCGGTCTCCACTTTCCTGTCGCACACCGCGACAGCTCTGCGCGCGCCATAGTACATTAGCCTCAGGGTGTCGCAGCGCATGAACAGCTTCGCCGTGATTCGTTTCCGCCCGCCGGCTTCTGACTTCCGTCTTCTCACTTCTGCCTTCCGCCCCAGCCCTTCCCATGCCCCAGCATACTGACCATCGCCCCGACCCCGAAGAGCTGCTCCGCCGCGTCCAGGCGGAAGAGCGCCGCCAGCGTCTCGGGCGCCTGAAAGTGTTTCTGGGATACGCACCCCGCGTCGGCAAGTCGTACCGTATGTTCGCCGAAGGCCGGCGCCGGGCGGAGCGCGGCCAGGACGTCGTAGTGGGTGCGGTGCAGGGACAGCCTACACCCGAGATCCAGGAGATACTTTCCCGCCTCCAAATGATTCCCCCCGTCATCGAACGCCACGCGGGCCGTGTTTACGAGGTCATGGACCTCGCCGCCATCTTCCGCCGTCATCCCGGCGTTTGTCTGATCGACGGCCTGGCTTACGACAATCCTCCCGGCAGCCGCAATCCGCACCGCTGGCAGGATGTCCGCGAACTCCTCGACCGCGGCATCGCCGTCATCACCGCCGTCAACCTCCAGCACATCCGCGAAAAGCAGACCGAAGTCGAGCGCATCACCGGCAAACGCGCCGCCAACAGCGTTCCCGAAGAGTTCCTGCTCGATGCCGACGAGATCGAAGTGGTGGACGCGCCGCCCGATGCCCTGATCGTGCGCGGCGGCACCGCCGCCGATGCCCGCGCGCTTGCCGAACTGCGCGAGATGGCCCTGCTGCTGGCCGCCGACGTGGTCGAGTGGCAGTTGCAGGAATATCTTGAAGCCAACGGCATCGCTACCCGGTGGGGCACTCAGGAGCGGCTTCTGGTCTGCCTCACTCCGCGTTCCAGCGCCGTCGAGATGCTGGAAAGCGCACACCGCAATGCGCTGCGCTTCCACGGAACCCTGCTGGCGACTTACGTCGAGCAGCCCACCGTCCGCCCTGAAGACCGTGCCCGCCTGGAATCGAACCTCGCCCTGGCCCGCGAGAAGGGCGCCGAAGTCCACTGCCTGCCCCCCGGCGATTTTGTCGAAACCATCCTCGATTTTGCCCGCGAGCAGCGCGTCACCCAGATCTTCCTCGGACACAGCGGCCGGGAACGCACCTGGTGGGGCGGCCGCGGCCTGATCGAACGCCTGATCGACGCCGCCGAGGATTTCGACGTGCGCCTGTTCCCTCACAAAGACGCGTCATGAGCCAGAACCGTA
This sequence comes from Bryobacteraceae bacterium, assembly GCA_049511335.1. Classification (GTDB taxonomy): domain Bacteria; phylum Acidobacteriota; class Terriglobia; order Bryobacterales; family Bryobacteraceae; genus JBEKYD01. The sequence continues at coordinate 27,936 of JBEKYD010000010.1, forward strand.
AAGGCCACCTCAAGGTCTACCTCGGCTATGCCGCCGGGGTCGGCAAGACCTTTCGCATGCTCGAGGAAGCCCAGGAGCTGCGCCGCCAGGGCGTCGACATCGTCATCGCGTACTTCGAGCCGCACGGCCGCCAGGAAACCATCGCCAAGACCGAAGGCTTCGAAATCGTTCCGCGCCGCGTCATCTCCTACGCCGGCACTCAATTCGAAGAGATGGATGTGGACGCCGTGCTACGCCGCAAACCGGCCGTGGCGCTGGTGGACGAATTCGCCCATACCAACGTTCCCGGTTGCGACCGTACCAAGCGCTGGCAGGATGTCCATGCGCTGCTCGATGCCGGCATCGACGTGCTCACCACCATGAACGTGCAGCACCTCGAGAGTCTCAACGACGAAGTCTGGAAGGGAACCGGCGTGCGCGTGCGCGAGACCATTCCCGACTGGGTGGTCGACGAGGCCGATGAAGTAGTCTTCGTCGACCTCACTCCCGGCGCGCTCCGCAACCGCCTGGAGCGCGGCGTCGTGTATAAGGCCGAAAAAGCCCGCCAGGCAATGGACAATTTTTTCAGCGAGGCCAACCTCAATGCGCTGCGCGAGCTAGCCATGCGCCACGCCGCCCATGAGCTGGAAGAAAAGCTGACGCCCCCGCCGGCAACCTCCGCCGAGCCGCTGGCGGGCGAAGCACCGGCTTCCGAAAACCGCCCGGCTCGCGAGCGAATCCTGATCTGCCTGACCGGCCGCCCCACGTCCGCCATGCTGATCCGCCGCGGCAAACGCGTGGCCGATTACCTCCAGGCCGATTGCCTCGCCATCCACGTTGCCAACGACGCGAAAAGCCGCGAAGCCGCCGAGCGCCATCTCACCTTCGCCCGCAACCTCCGCATCGCCACCCACGTGATCCAAAGCGACGACCCGGCCCGCGCCATCGCGGATTTCGCCCACGCCAACCGCATCACCCAAATCTTCGTGGGCCGCTCCCGCCCCCTCCCCTGGTGGCGGCGCTTCCGTGAAACCACCGTTCAGCGCGTAGTCCGCCACGCCCGCGATATGCGCGTTAATATCGTGGCCGAACGCAGAAGATAGTGTATACCTGTGGGGCAGGTTGGAAACCTGCAGCGGGTTCGTAACCCGCTTCCGGATGCCTGTAGACGAGCCGCCGAACGCCGATTGACAATCGGCGGCAGCGTGGCACCTGCCCCACACTAGACTAGTTGCCGGTGGGTACGATCCCCGCGTTTTCCACCATCAGGATCACCGTGCGCTCGGGGGCGCGGGTGCGGTGCACCACTCCTCTGGGCACCACGAATCCCTTTCGCGGTCCCAGCTCGACGGTGCGGTCTTCCAGATCGATCAGCAGCTTGCCCTCCACCACGTAAAAGAACTCATCGTCGGCGTCGTGCTTGTGCCAGTGGTATTCCCCGCGGATCACGCCGAGGCGCACCACCGAATCGTTCACCTGGCACAGGGTCTGGTTGTACCACTCGTATTCGCAGGCATCCACCAGCGCCTTTTCATCGATTACTACCAGCGGCGGATGAAGAATGTCCAAGCGGGTTTCGTAGGGAAAAGACGAAGTTGACAAGCGGATCCCTCCTCGACTCCAGTTTATCCCGCGACCGCGGCGCAGCCTAACTAACGCCAGCTACTTTCCGCAAGACTGGCTGGGTCAGCCTGAACCTGCACCTTTTCAACCCGCCGAAAAGGGCGCAATTGGCTCCGTCCCCTTTTTCCTTCTATCGATAAGCCATTAGTCCAGGCTGACCCACCTCTTGCATCTGATCGCTCGGGTCACCCGTTGACGCGCTGCGCGGCGAGGAGAGCCGGACGAAAGCTCGACTGTCCAGCTCCATCCCTAGGGCCGCCGCACCCAAAAACGCAATCGCACCCCCAGCCCCAAAACCCCGGTCACAAAAAAGTCTGAAAATCGCCTCCGCCTTTTCAACCACCTACAGCCAATCCCCAGAACAACCACTAGTCACCATGCTACAAATGAAGCGGGAGAAGCCGCGCTGGGGTCGCAGTCAGTTGGGGCAGCAAGTCGGTGGGTGACTCGCTCGCTGCTGGACAACCGCCTCGTGGCGCGGGCCTGCAGGCCTGCTGTGTCGGCTGTCCAGCCGGCATTTCTTCGCCCGCAAGCACACCTCGCGGGTTAGATGCTTGCCCTAGTTCCGGACTGTGCCTGCTTTCCTCGATATTTGGCCCGGCGTTCCGCCTTCAGCGATCAGGTTTCAGGTCCCGATCTTCCGGCTCGGGATCCGTGGCGGGCGCTGCCGGCGCCGCATCCGGCTCGGTTTCAGTCGCTTGCTGGGATTTGGCTTCGTTTCGCAATTCGACTACTGCCGGGTCGCGGAATACTTTGTTCAGCTTGTGCGCAAAGCAGCCGGGATCCGGGTCGGGTGGCCGCTGCTCGCACACGGGTTGGGAACTGTCGAGCCGGTCGCGCATGGCGATCAGCCGGTCCAGGTCCGCGACGGCGTTGATATGGTTGCGCTGCATCTGGGCCTGGTAGCGGAGGAAAAGCTTCCAGGAGTCGGACTTGCACACCAGCCGGTGCAAGCCGTCGGCCAGGACGTGGCTGATATTCTGGGCGCGGCTGATTTTGCAGCGTTCCTCGGGGGCCCAGGGGCCGAAGCCGATAAGCTCGGGGTGAACCGTCTCGATCTGCGAGTCTGCGCCACGAAAACACGGCGGCTCACGGGAAGCCGAAGCCTCCGGGGAGTAAGGCCTTTAAAATGAAAGAAATTGGGATTTTGGAAGTGCTGTGACCGTTAAAGGTCTGCTCGTTCTGGCTCGGCCGGTAAATGGGTTATGTCTGCGCGGTCAGCGACGTTATACTGTGGTCTCGGCAGGAATGCCGGGATTGCGGTTTTTCGGCTTATGAATGTCTTTTTCGTTTGTTTTTTCCTATCGGGCTTTTGCAGCCTGGTCTACCAGGTGATCTGGTTGCGCGTGGCGATGGCCGGCTTTGGCGTCACCACGCCTTTGGTCTCCATCGTTCTTTCCGTGTTTATGGCGGGGCTGGCTCTGGGAAGTTGGGGCGGCGGGCGTGTGGTACACCGCTTCGAAGCTAGGCCTGCCCGGTTCTTCATCCGCCTTTACGGGACGCTGGAATTGGGAATCGGCGTGTCGGGCGTGGTGGTGGCCCCGCTGTTGCGGTACGGCCACGGGTTGCTGGCCGTGCAGCAGACATCCTGGGAATCGTCGGGGTTTTACCTGGCTTCGGCCGCCTGGATCGCGCTGATGATGTTGCCGTTCTGCGCTTTGATGGGGGCCACGTTTCCGGTGGCGATGGCCGGAATTCGAGCGGCGTTCGAAGGGGAATCGGCGCGTTCGTTCAGTTACCTGTACGTGGCCAACGTGCTGGGCGCGATGACCGGCACCGTAGCGTCGGCGTTCGTGATGATCGAGCTGATGGGCTTTGCCCGGTCGCTGGAGGTAGCGGCCGTGGCGAACGCGGCGATTGCCACGCTGGCGGTCGGATTCTCGCGGTCGGCGGGCGCGGCCAGCTCCTCGGGCGACCGCTCCCTGACGGTCGCGGCTCGGTTCGTGTCGCGGAAGGATGAGCGTAACGGAACTGAAGGGAGGGCGGATAGAACCACGCTGGCACTGCTGTTCACCACCGGGATGGCGAGTCTGGCCATGGAAGTAGTTTGGACGCGGCAATACGTTCCATTTCTGGGACCGGTAGTTTACTCGTTCGCGGCCATGCTGGCGGTCTATTTGGCCGCCACGGCCATCGGCTCGCGACTCTATCGGCGGCAGTGGAAGAGCGGCGGCGGAGTGGCGTCGGAATTCGTCTGGCAGCCTCTGGCCATTCTGGCGAGCTGCTGCGCGCTGCTGCCGCTGGTCACGGCGGATCCGCGCATTCCCGGCCCGGAAGATGCGAGCCTTGCATTCGGCGCGCTGCGCGTGGCACTGGGAATTGCACCGTTCTGCGGGGTGTTGGGTTTCCTCACGCCAATGCTGGTGGACCGGTGGTCGGGCGGCGATCCCGATCGGGCCGGGCGAGCCTACGCGGTCAACGCCATTGGGTGCATTGCAGGGCCGCTGGTGGCCGGTTTTCTGCTGTTGCCGGCGCTCGGCCAGCGTTGGACGCTGATTCTTTTGGCTCTGCCGCTATTCGGGTTCGGCGTGTTTTCCGCGCCCAAGCTCAGCCGTCTCAAGCGGCCGCTTGCCGCGCTGACGGCCGGCGTGTTGCTGGTGGCGCTCACGCGCGACTTCGAGGCCGTTTACCCCGGCGCCTGGATCCGCCGCGACTACACGGCCACGGTGATTGCCGATGGCGAAGGCATGGACAAAATTCTGCTTACCAACGGCACCGGCATGACGTTTCTGACGCCCATTACCAAGATGATGGCGCATCTGCCGCTGGCGTTACTGGATGCGCCGCCGCGGCGGGCGCTGATCCTGTGTTTCGGCATGGGGACCTCGTTTCGCGCCGCGCTCTCGTGGAACATTCCGGTCACCGTGGTGGAACTGGTGCCGAGCGTCCCCAAGGCTTTCGGTTTTTTCCACGCCGATGGCGAACGATTGCTGCGCTCGCCGCGCGCCACGGTGGTGATCGACGACGACCGGCGATACCTGGAGCGCACGCGGGATACCTACGACGTAATCGTCATCGACCCGCCGCCGCCGGTGGAGGCCGCTGGATCGAGCTTGCTCTATTCCACCGAGTTCTACCAGGTGCTGGCCCGCCGGCTGCGGCCGGGCGGGATTTTGCAGCAGTGGCTGCCTTCGGGCGATCGCACGGTGTTATCCGCGTTCGCGCAGGCGCTCCGCGCCAGTTTTCCGTACGTGCGCACGTTCCGGTCGATCGAGGGCTGGGGCTTTCATTTTCTTTGCAGCTTTCAGCCTTTGCCGCGGCCGAACGCGGCCGAGATGGCTTCGCGGCTTCCGCCGGCGGCTTTGCACGACCTATTGGAATGGGGACCGGAATCCACGGCCGAGGCCCAGTTCCAGGCCGTGCTGGCAAAAGAGCTTCCGCTCGAGCAATTGATCGGCCGGGCGCCCGGCGCGCCCACGCTCACCGACGACCGGCCGGTAAACGAATACTACCTCTTGCGGCGGATGTTCGGTCCGGCGGAGGAAGTGAATTGAGCGGGAAGAAGAGCGGGACGAGGGCGTCCCGCGCGGACCCTGGGGTCCGCCCTACTAACGACGCCGTGCCGGCTCCTGCGAAAAGTATGTGGCATTGGGCAGAGTCGATGAAGCCGGGCACGATGGTCATCTGCCGGGCGTCGAACGTCTGCGTCCTTTTGCCGATGAGCGGCTTGATTTCCGAGTTGCTCCCGACGGCGGCGAACCGGCCAGCTTTGACGGCGAATGCCTCCGCCTTCGGTGCGCGGGAATCGACCGTGTAAACCTTAGCGTTGAACACGACAAGATCTGCGTCCTGCGCACCGGCATCGGCCGCGGCGCCTGACCCTGGGCAGCCGAAAACTCCAGCTATGCCGGCCCCGGTCAGGCTCATGAATCCTCTACGGCTGTGGCGCCGATTTGTCATCGTCATCCCCCATCCTCGCCGACGCGGCGTCGCATCATTTTACACCACGGCGGTTCGGTCTCCTGGTTCTGTGATAAGATTGCTCCCCAGGGCTGATCGAAGGGGATGCCGTTCACGGACGGCATGGACGGCGCGCTTAACTCAATCCCAAGAAGACAGACACCTCGAAAGGAGGCCCACGATGGCCGATTACTTGATACAACTCTCTTACAGCACAGCAGGCTGGGCTACGCTGATCAAACATCCCGAGAACCGCGTGGAGGTGGTACGGCGGGTAGTGGAGAATCTCGGCGGCAAGCTCGGAACCTTTTGGTTTTCGTTCGGCGATTACGACCTGGTTGGGATTTTCGAAATGCCGGACAATGTCAGTGTCGCGGCATTTGCCATGGCAATCGCCGCGGGCGGCGCCTGCAGTAACGTCAAGACAACCCCGCTGATCGGGGTCGAGGAGGGAATGGAGGCCATGAGGAAGGCCGGGACCTGCGGCTACAAATCGATGACGGCCGGGGCGTAGGAAGACAGCCTCTACTCCGCCAGTTCGCGCAGCGCTTCCGCCAGCACCAGCGCGCCGTTCGAGATCGCTTCGGGCGAGGCGTACTCGTCGGGGCGATGGCTCACGCCGCCGCGGCAGGGGATGAAGAGCATGGCCGTGGAAGCGATGCGGGCCATGAAGAGCGAATCATGGTACGCCCGGCTCACCATTCTGGTATAGCCTAAGCCGTGGCGTTCGGCGCCGCGAGCTAGGGCATCGATCAATCGCTGGTCGCAAGCCGCCGGAGCGTCGGCGTTGATGATTTCGGTCTTCACGCCGACGTTGCGGCGGCTTGCGATTTCGCTCTGTGCGGCGGCGATGCGGGCGAGCACTCGATCGCGGCGCGCGAGATCGATGTCGCGCACATCCAGTTCCAGGCGGACGCGGCTGGGGATGCTGTTGATCGCGCCCGGAAACACGCCGCACACGCCGCAAGTTGCCACCGTATCGATGGCACCGGTCTGGCGCGCGGCGGCTTCCACCGCCAGAACGATTTCGGCCGCGGTGCACAGCGCATCGCGGCGGCCGGGCATGAGCGCGCCGCCGGCATGACCGCCCTCGCCTTCAATCCACAGCCGCAAGCTGGCCGGCGCGGCAATCGCCGTCACTACGCCAAGCGCAATGCCGTCGCGTTCGAGCAGCGGGCCTTGCTCGATGTGCAATTCCACGAAACCGGCGTAATAGCCCTCCGCCAGGCGCACGCCCCCGATTGGGCCGGCGAAGCCCGCGGCGGTGCGCCATTCGTCCAGGCTGCGGCCTTCTTTGTCGCGCAAAGTAGCGCCGGCATCGGGACCGAGCGTGCCCGCCAGCAGGCGGCTGCCAAAACAGCCGATGCCGAAACGGGTGGGCTCTTCGGCGGCGAAAACCACGAGCTCAATGGAGCGGCGCGGCTTTACGCCGGCCTTCCGCAGGCTGCGAATCGCTTCCAGGCCGCCCAGCACGCCCACCGTGCCGTCGTAACGGCCGGCGTTCGGAATCGCATCGATATGCGAGCCCGTTCCAATGGCCGCCAGCTCCGGATCCGCGCCCACCCAGCGCGCGAACAGATTTCCCACCGCGTCCTCCCGCGGCGCCAGTCCAGCGTCCACCGCGAGCTGCTTCACATAGGCGCGAGCACGCCGGTCGGCGTCGGAATACACGACCCGCGTTACGGCCGGCGCCGGGGCTTCGGAGATGGCGGCGAGGGTGTCGAGCTCGTGCGTGAGACGGCCGGAATCGATGGCTAGGTTCATGAGCGGTTCAATCCAGCGGGTGCCGGTTCCAATCTTTGTAGATCAAATACTTGGCCGGCGTCTTGCCGATCGCGCCGAACCACTGCGGGCAATACGGTCCCATCCAGATGAAGTCGCCCGCGGTTACCGGATACCACGCGTCGCCCAGCCGATAGATGCCGCCGCCTTCGAGCATGAGCAAGCCGTGCTCCATCACATGAATCTCCACCATCGCCAGGGCCGCGCCGGGGGCGTAGGTCATGGTATTTACGGCGAAGTCAAAAGCGGCGTCGGCGGGAATGAGCGCGCGCACCAACAGGTCCGGGTCGCCCATGAGCGGTTGCGCGGGCACGTCCGCTTCGGCGCCGATGAACGTCGCGGGCGTGGCCGCACCTTCGAGCGGCAGGTAGGGCTTCTCGATCACGGCCGCGCGAGAAACCTCCGCGGCTTCTATCCGCTCGCCCGCGGCCGGTGGCAGATAGGCATAACCACCCGGTCCGACGAGCTTGCCGGCGACGCGGATCGATCCCTCCAGTACATAGAGAAAGCGCTCGGCCGCGGTTTGGCCCAGCGTTCCACCTGGTTCGAACCCGGCTGTGTATTGGGTGAAGCGCGCGCCCGCGGCCGGCGCCACGTGAACGATTGCGGTGGCTTTCTGCATGCCCGGCAAGGGCGCGCGCACGAAAGTATCGGGCGTTTGCAGCAGATGGTCCCGGCGATGGGAGCTACGCGTGTGTCCGAGATGTTGCATGAGCGGTTACCATTTTGCCACGGCGCCCGGAGACGATGGCGCCATCGAGATAGATGGTTTCGCCGGAGGCCACGGTGCGACGGACCACGCCGCGGAAACGCGCCCCGGCATATGGGCTCAGGCGGTGGCGCAGGAACAGCTTGTCCGGTTCCACGGTGTAGGAGGCCGCATCGTCGACCAGAGCCAGGTCGGCGTCGCAGCCCACCGCGATGCGGCCTTTGCGCGCGATTCCGAAGTAGCGCGCGGGGTTTTCGGCCGTCAGCCGCACTACGAGGCCGACGGGCGCGCGCCCGGCAAGCACGGCGCGCGTCGATTCTACTCCGGCAATACCGCCCCAGATTTTGAAGAAGTTGGCATCCTGCTTAAGTGAAGGCGGGGCGGGAGAATGATCGGAGCTCACCACATCCACGTCGCCCGCGAGCACGCTTGCCCACAGCGCGTCACGTTCGGAACCGGGCCGCAGCGGGGGCGCGCACTTGGCCGCCGCGCCGATCCGCTCCATGTCGGCTTCGGTGAAATAGAGGTAGTGAGCGCAGGTTTCGATGGTGATATCGGCGCCGCGTGCGCGCGCCTCGAGCGCCGCCGCCACGCCGCGTCCCGAACTCACGTGCACGATGTAGAGGCGCGCGCCGGTCTCTCGCGCCAGCAGTGCGGCCCGCTCGATGGCCGCCACTTCGGCCAGAACGGGGCGCGAATCCAGATAATCGCGAATGCCGGTTCGGCCTTGCGCCAGCGCGCGCGAGGCCAGCGCCCGCACCAGCTCGTTGTCCTCGGCGTGCACAGCTACCGGCAGCCCCAGCCGCGCCGCTTCCCGCATGGCCTCGTACAGCGTCAGATCGTCGGCGCGTGGGAATTCGTCAAGGCCCGAATCCGCCATAAAAGCTTTGAAACCGATGGCGCCGCGCGCCGCCAACTCCGCCAGGGCTGCGCGATTGCCGGGCACGATGCCGCCCCACAGACCGAAATCGGTAATCGACGATTGTTCCAGCGCGGCCCGCTTGGCATCGAACTCGGCCGGCCCGACGGTGCAGGGCGAGGAATTCAGCGGCATGTCGAAGAACAACGCGCCCCCGGCCGACGCCAAGGCGCGGCTGCCGGTAGCGGCGCCTTCCCATTCGGTTCGGCCGGCTTCGTTGAAATGCAGGTGCGCGTCGATGGCGCCGGGCAGCACCGTGAGGCCGCGCGCATCGATCTCCCGCGGCGCACCGGCAAGCTCTGGCGCCACGGCGACGATGGCGCCTCCCTCGATGGCGATATCCGCGCGGACAACCCCTTCCGGAGTGGCCGCCATGCCGCCGCGAATCGCCAGCTCAGGCATAGCGCTTCCCCCATTCGGTCACAAAGCACTCACCCACGTCTAGCGCCGCGGTGACATCTTCTTCGAGCACGGCTTCGTCCGGATGATGGCTGATTCCGCCCGGGCTGCGCAGGAACAGCATGACGGCGGGCACGCGCCGCGCCAGGATCATGGCATCGTGGCCGGCGCCGCTCGACATGCGATGCACCGGATAACCGGCCGTGGCGACGGCACGTTCGAGGGCTGCCACGGAATCGGGATCCATGGCCGTGGCCGGATGCCGGGAACGCAAGGCCGCTTCGACGCTTAGCCCGCGCGCGGCGGCAATGCGCTCGGCGGCCGCGACCAGCGCGGCCTGCGTGGCGTCCAGGTCGTGTTCGCGGGCGTGGCGAATGTCCAGCGTGGCGTGGGCGGTTTCCGGAATCACGTTGCTCGCACCGGGGCTCACTTGGAGCTGCCCCACCGTCGCCACCAAACCAGGCACGGCCCGCGCTTCGCGTTCCACGGCGCCGATCCACTCGGCCGCGCCTGCCAGCGCGTCGCGGCGCAAATCCATGGGCGTGGTTCCGGCGTGATTGGCTTTGCCGTGAAAGGCGACGTCCAACCGCCGCAGCCCCACAATCGACTCGACCGCCCCCAGCGGAACGCCGAGAGCTTCGAGCACCGGTCCCTGTTCGATATGGATTTCGAAGTATCCGCGCACGGCAGCATCCATTTCGGCGGCGGGCAGGCAAGCCGGATCGAGCGCGAAATCGCGAATCGCGGCCAGTACGGGCGGGTCCATCACCGGATCGCCCACCACAGCGCGGCTGCCGATGAAGGGTACGCCGAAACGCGCACCCTCTTCCTCGGAAAATGCCGCAATTTCGAGCGCGCAGGTGCGGCAGCGCGCGGCCAGCGCAATCCCGAGCATCACCCCCAGAATGCCGTCGTACGCGCCGGCGTGCGGCACGGTATCGAGATGCGAACCGATCATGAGCCGCGGGGCGGCCACGCGGGAAACTCCGCGCAGGTTTCCGGCGGCGTCCACCCGCGTCTCCAGGCCGGCTTCTTCCATCCACGCGCGGACGCGATCATGTACGCCGCGCATGGGCGGCGTAAGAAAGCGGCGCGTGATGTGACCCGGCTCTTCGGTATATTCCGCCAATTCCAGGCAGCGGCGGATGGCCTCGCGCGCTTCCATTACGATCCCCGATAGGTGCTGTAGCCGTACGGCGAAACCAGCAGCGGAACGTGATAATTGCCGGCGCCATCGGCCACCCCGAAGCGCACTACGACTTCTTCCAGAAACGCCGGCTCGGGCAGCAACTCGCCCGAAGCCCGATAGTAAGCGCCCACGCCGAATACCAATTCGTAGGTTCCGGTGGGAATGGCTTCGCCCGCGAGCAGCGGTTCGGCGGTTCGGCCATCGGCATCGGTGAGGCAGGCTTTCACCAGCGTGCGCGCGTGCGGGGACACGGCAAATAGTTCGACCCGCATTCCGGCCGCGGGTTTGCCGCGAGCGGTGTCGAGCACATGCGTGGAAAGGCGTGCCATGCAGGAATTCTCACACACTTTTTGGGGCGGGGGTAAGTGAGACTCGGGGATCTCGCCCGGCAGGGCGAAAGAAAGTAGCCCAGCGCGTAAGCGCTGGGACGCCGAAGAACCGCCCGCCCAGCCCCGGAGGGGCGTAAGACCGTGCCGCGTCGATGATGAGCGAGGCCCCGACGCGGAAGCGCGGACAGTCGCCTACACCGAGCGGGATTCCGAAACTGGCGAGGTAGGATCGCCGGCTCTTACGCCCTTGCCAGGGCTGGTCGGACGATCCCCGGAGGCTCCCAGCGCTTACGCGCTGGGCTACCATCTTACGCCCTCCGGGCGATGAAGCGTCGAGCGTACCCAAGGACTTCCTTATACTGATGGAAGGGCTGCCATGAAGAACATCCAACTTCCCGATGAGGTTTACCAACGCGCCGCGGAGTTGGCCGAGATCGATCACGTCTCGGTCGACAGGCTAGTGGCGGCGCTTGTGAATGAGCGGGTCGGGGATTGGTCCAAGGTGCAGGCGCGCGCCGCGCGCGGTTCCGTCGAAAGGCTCAAGCGCGTTTTGTCGAAAGTGAGTGACGCTCCCCCGGAAGCGATGGACCGGCTGTAGCGGGCGGGAATGCCGGGAGGCGGGGGAAACACGCGGGCTGTCCCTTTATTCCCGCCGCAGCGTCAGGCCCAGGCAGCCGTAGGGCGGCCGCGCTTCGGTGTACACTGCTAGGCGCTCGCCATCTTCGGCGACGGTGTCCCAGGTGCGGTTGTCGGCCTCCAGGCGCACTTCCGCGATTGGGGTGAAATCAGCCAGCATTTTGGCACCGATTCGATAGATGACTTGCTGGATGCTGCCGGATTCGAACTTCTCGAATACCTCCTGGACCAACTTCCTGACGGCTGAGGTAAGCTTGCCCTGGTGCAACGCCGCCTCGGCGTCCGTATAGGTCCACTCCAGATCGAGCCACATGTGCAGCGGGCGATTTTTCACGTCCGGCAGGGTGGTGTATTCGTCGCGCACAAAGCCGGTGAAGGCGCTGCCGCCGAGGCGCAGGAGCTTGAAGCCCCGAATGCCGGAGACCGCGTCGACGATTCCCGAGCGGTCGATTTCGATGCTGGCCGTGGCGCGATCCGGCCCCCCGGGCGCGAAGGCCACGCCGGCGGCGCCGATCGCGGCGTACGGAATCTCGATCGCCGATACCTGCGCGCCCTCGGTCTGCGGATACTTGGCCAGGAACTTCTCGGCCAAAAAGCGGCAGAAAGCTTCCAGGCCGCCGCCGGTGAAATTCATGGCTTCGCGCTGGATGAAATTCTTCATGGAATCGGTAGCTACCAGGCCGGTATTGTCGCCAGTTGTGTAGGTGGGCCAGAAGGCGTCGCCATAGACCAGGAGAGTGACGTTGGCCCCGAATACCGGGCTCTGGCCGGCGGGGGCGTGTCCATCGCGATGCAAACGATAGACGATGACATCGGCCTTGCCGTAGTAATTCCGTTTATAGCCGCTCGCAAAGGAATGCAATCCAGTCACCTCAATAGGCAGAGCCAAGCCGATTAGCAATCGGCCGGCAGGTTACCAACCTGCCCCACAACGCGGGAGTGGCGTTAGCCATGAGACAGTTTATCGCGAGAACGGCGTCACCTATCCAACGCGTTCGGCGAAGCCCGGGCGGCGCGCTCGAAGGCCCAGCCGCGGATGTGGTGGATCTGCTCTTTCATGGTGCGGGACAAGGGGACGATGCGGACCGCGGTGTCGATGAGGTCCTGTTCTGTGATCTGGCGGCCTTGCAAACGCGCCTCGGTGATGGCCGACACCACGCACTGTTCGACTTCGGCGCCGGCCCAGCCGATGGTGAAGGCGACCAATTGCTTCAGGTCGAAGGCGGCGGGATCCACGCCGCGGCGGCTGAGGTGAATTTTGAAAATCTCGATGCGCTCCTCATCCAGCGGCAGGTCGACGAAGAACACCTCGTCGAAGCGGCCCTTGCGGATCATTTCGGCGGGGAGCAGGTCGATGCGGTTGGCGGTAGCGGCAACGAAAAGGCCGCGGGTTTTTTCCTGCATCCAGGTAAGGAAGAAGGCGAAGATGCGCCCTTGTTCGCCGCCGGATTCGGTGGAGGTGATGCCCATCTCGATTTCATCGAACCAGAGCACGGCCGGCGCCATTTCTTCCATCATGCGGCAAGCCTGGACAAATGCGCCCTCCGGCTTGCCGTGGCGGCCGGAGAAGATCTCGATCATGTCGATGCGGTAGAGCGGTAGACCGAAGCTGGAGGCGATCGCTTTGACCGAAAGGCTCTTGCCGCAGCCGGGAATGCCCATGAGCAGCACGCCCTTGGGAACGATCTCGGAGTCCAGCTCGTCGCGCATCTGAAAGAGCTTACGGCGCTCCAGCAGCCATTTTTTCAAGCCCTGGAGACCACCGATCTCTGCGAGGCTGGTTGGGGAGGCCACGAATTCGATGAACCCGGTGCGATTGACCAGCAGGCGTTTTTCCTCGAGCACCGCCGGGAGCGCTTCCGGGCCGAGTTGCGGGCTCGCCGCCAACGCGCGGCGGAGGGCGTAGCGGGCCTCATCGAGGGTAAGCCCCTGCAGCGCGGAGGCGATGGAATGGATGACCGGAGCGAGCGGGGAAAGCTGCGCGGTTTCTTCCCGCAGAAAAGCCGCTAGTTCGGCCACGTCGGGCGGGCGGAACTCGACAAAAATCACGCTGCGCTCGATCTCTTCCGGCAGGAACCGCACCGGAGAGGTGATCACCACGTACTTGCCGCTTCCAAGACAAGCTTCGTAGACGTCGCGCAGGCGGCGGCGGACTTCCATGGAATCGCGGAGGGGCTCGTGGAAATCCTTGAGGTGGAAAATGCCGCGGCCACGGTAAGCGGCGATGAAATCGAGGACGGCGCGGGGCGATAAAGTGTCGGGCTCCTCGGCGCCATCGCGGCGCATGCCTTCGGTGAGACTCCATTCCCACACGGGCGTCGGCTCCGGAGCGAGCCGCAGGGAAGCCTCCCGCAAGACGCGGCGCACGCGCTGCTCCTCCGACGTCCGGATGTAGGTCAGCGGCCGGCCGGATGCGAAGATATCGCGAATCTGCCTGGCCGCGCGGCTCTCGGTTGGGCCGGTCTCGGCGGGTGTGGCAATGGAAGACTGCGCTGGATTGCGGGCCATTTCAGAAGGACTCGGCATTGGGGCGTCGCTCATCGTCTTGGCGTCACTCATCATCTTAACTACGGGTGAGGGGCGCAAAAAGCCGGGTGTTCAACCGATTTTGGGGAAATCCGTTCCCGACAATGGCCCCGACAGCCGGTCCCTGAGAACGTGTAAAGGAATACAGCCACCGATGAACGCCGATGAACACCGATAACTTCATTGTTTTTCTTATTGGCGTTTATCGGCGTTCATCGGCGGCCGTATTTCTTCACGGGTTATCGGGGACGAATCTCCCCAGATCGGTTAAGCACCCAATGGGACGCCGTTCGCCCGTTTAGCCGCTTGTTACACTGAAGATTCTTATGGCGGTCAGTAAAGAGTTGCTGGAAATCCTGGTGTGCCCGATCTGCAAGGCCACCGTTGAGCTGAAGTCCGACGGAAGCGGCTTGAAGTGCGTGGAATGCCGGCGCGTTTATCCGATTCGCGACGACATCCCCGTGATGCTGGTCGACGAAGCCAGGATCGAAGATTAGAACGCCGTGGCAAGCGTTTTGGACGATGTCGAACCGGCCGGCCGCGTGGCCGTGCTCCGTTTGCGATCGCTGGGCGACTCGGTACTGACGACGCCCGCCCTCGACATCCTGAAGCGCGCCCGGCCCGATCTCCGCGTCGCCGTGATGGTGGAAGACCGTTTCCGCGCCGTATTCGAAGACCAGCCGGACACGGACGAAATCCTGCCGCCGCGTCTGGGCGCCCTGCGCAAGTTCCGGCCGTGGTTGTGCTTGAATCTGCATGGCGGCACGCGCAGCGCCTGGTTGACACGCGCATCGGGAGCGCGTTGGCGCGCCGGCTTCGGCCACTACCGCATTCAGTGGGCCTACAACCTGCATGTTCCGCGGGCGCAGCAAATCCTGGGCGTCGAACGCACGGTTCACACGGCCGAGCATCTGGCCAGCGCCATGTTCTGGCTGGGCGCTCCGGTAATCGATATTCCCCGTGCCTGCCTGGGGAGCCGCGCGCCGCGTCCGTCCCAGCCATCGGTTGCCGTGCTTCATCCCTTCGCCGCCACGCCGGAGAAGACTTGGCCGGCCGAAGGCTTCCGAACTGTAGCCGGGCATCTGGAACATTCCGGAATGGAAGTGGTTTTTATCGGCGGCGCGGGCGACGACTTCACCCCGTTCCGCGCCTGGCGAACCATGCCCGGAGCGCCGCTGGGAGCAGTAAAAGACCTGGTGGCGGGTGCCGCGCTTTTCGTCGGCAACGACAGCGGACCGGCCCACCTGGCCGCCGCTTTCGGTCTGCCCGTGGTGACCGTCTTTGGCGCTTCCGACCCGGCTATCTGGGGCCCCTGGCGCGCGCCTTCGGAAGCCGTCATCGCATCTGGCGGCATCGCCTCTGTCACTGTGGATCGAGTTTTGGACGCCCTGGCGCGCCTGGGGGTGCGGGCGTGAAGGAACTGGGCCGGCTGCTTTCCTACGCCCGGCGCTACGCCCCGCATCTGGGCGGCTCGTTCCTGCTGATGGCCGTCGCCGGCGCGGCGCAGGGCACTATGGCTCTGCTCACCAAGCCGATCTTCGACAAGGTGCTCAGCACCCATCCGGCCACTGGGCTCACCCCCCTACTACCCCACAAAATCCTCGGGCGCCAGATTTTTCTGGAGCAGATCGTACCGCTGCACAAACCCGTCTGGACGTTGGTTGCCGTGGCCATCGTGGCGGTCTTTCTGATTAAGGGCCTGTGCGATTACCTGGGCAATTACCTGGTCAGCTTCGCCGGCCTTTCGGCGGTGACCGACCTGCGCAACGCCGTGTTCGACAAGATTCAGCGCCAGGGCGCCGAATTCTTCGAAGCCCATTCCACCGGCCAGCTCATGTCGTCCATCATGAACGACGTGGATAAGGTGCAACTGGCCACCTCGCAGATGATGGCCGACTTCCTGCGCCAATCCTTCAGCGCCATTGCCTTCAGCCTCGTCGTTCTGACCAGCGATTGGCGGCTGGCCGTGGTGAGCCTCACCGTGCTGCCTTTCGTAATGTGGCCCACCCGCCAGATCGGGCGGCGCATTCGCCGCATCAGCCGCAGCACCCAGGACCGGCAGGCGGAGCTCAACCAGATCCTGCAGGAGACCCTCAGCGGCCACATGGTGGTGAAGGCGTTTGGCGCCGAGGAATACGAATTGCGCCGCTTCCGCCAGGCCGCGCGCCGGCTTCTGAAAAGCAACGTGCGCTATACCTTGCAGCAGGCGATTTCCTCGCCGCTGATCGAGCTGTTCGGCGCGGTGACCATCGTGGGCCTGCTGACGTATGCGGTGAGCCAGATCAAAGCCGGGGCCATGACGCCGGGCGATTTCACCGCTTTCGTCACCGCGCTGCTGCTGCTCTATGAGCCCGTCAAGCGCTTGGTGGGCATCCACAACATTTTCGAACAGGCTCTGGGGGCTTCGCAGAAAGTTTTCGAATACCTCGACCACCGCGAAGACATTCCCGTCCGCCCGGATGCAGTGAAAATGGAGACGTTTCGCCAAGGCATCGTTTTCGACGGCATCGCCTTTCACTACCCATCCGCCGCGGGCGGTTATCAACTCGGCCCGCTCACGCTCGCGGTCGAGGCCGGAACCGTGGTGGCCGTGGTTGGCCCCAGCGGCGCAGGCAAGACCACCCTGGCCAACCTCGCCGCGCGCTTCTACGACGTCACGGCCGGCGCCGTGCGCGTAGATGGCGTGGACGTGCGCGACCTGGATCTGGCTTCGCTGCGGGCGCACATCGGCATCGTGGCGCAGGACACTTTTCTGTTCAACGACACGGTGGCCAACAACATCGCGTACGGACGGCCGGACACTCCGCCGGAGCTGATTCGCCGGGCGGCGCAAACGGCGCTGGCGCACGACTTCATCGAGCGGCTGCCGGAAGGCTACCGGACCGTGATCGGCGACCGCGGCTTCCGGCTCAGCGGCGGCGAGCGGCAGCGGCTGGCGATTGCGCGCGCCTTGCTCAAGAACGCGCCCATCTTGATCCTCGACGAGGCCACCTCGCACCTGGACAGCGAAAGCGAGATGCTGGTGCAGAAAGCGCTGGCCAACCTGATGGAGCATCGCACCGTGATGGTGATTGCGCACCGGCTGTCCACCATCCGGCGCGCCGATAAGATCGTAGTGCTGGTAGAAGGCGGGATCGTGGAAATGGGAACGCACGAAGAGCTGGTGAATCGCGGCGGTGTCTATCAACGCCTGCATGAGTTGCAATTTGTGGGCGCCGGATCGGCGGTGGACCTATGAGTCTGCGCAGCATGACGGGTTTTGCCCGCGTGACCAAGCCCCTGCCCGGCGGGGCCGGCGAGGTGGTGGTTAGCCTGAAGGCGGTGAATCATCGCGGCTTGGACGTGCATTTTCACTTGGCGTCGGAGTTGGACCCTCTGGAAAGCGATCTGCGCGCGGCGGTCAAGGCCGGCGTGGTGCGCGGCCATTTGCAGGTGCATGTGGACACAACCGCCGCGGCCGGCGCGGCCATCGGGCTCAACCGCCCGCTCCTCGACGCTTACGTGCGCGCCTTCCACGAGGCGGCGGCAGCGCACCAGATCGCCGGCCAGCAGCCCGACCTGAACGCCGCCCTGCGCTTGCCGGGCATGCTGACCACCGGCCAGTGGCAAGACCCGGGCTCGGAGACCAGCCGCGTAGTGCTGGAAGCCGCCGCCGAAGCGGTCGCCGCGCTCAATGAATTCCGCGAACGCGAGGGCGCGGCGATGGCCCGCGAAATGTGCCAACGCAGCCGCAGTGTCGTCAAACTCGTGGAACGGATGGAACAAATCCGCGAAGGCGCCACCGCGGCTTTCCAAAAACGACTCAGGGAAAGACTCGCCGATTTGCTGCACGGCGCCGGCATCGACCCGCAGCGTCTGGCCCAGGAGGCGGCGCTGGCGGCCGACCGCAGCGATATCGCCGAAGAGTTGATCCGCCTGCGCACCCATGCCGGGCAACTCGAACAGCTCCTGGCCGGTTCCGGCGAGGTGGGAAAGCGGCTCGATTTCCTGTCGCAGGAAATGAACCGCGAAGCCAATACGGTTCTATCCAAGACGGGCGGATTGGGCGACCTGGGGCTGACCATCACCGAGCTGGCCCTGGCGGTGAAGTCCGAGATCGACAAAATCCGCGAGCAGGCGCTGAATCTGGAATAGACGCAAGCACTCATGACCACTGTGTTCATCGTCTCGGCGCCCTCGGGATCCGGAAAGTCGACCCTGGTGGCGCGGTTGCTGGCCCGCGTGAGCGGCCTCATGTTTTCGGTTTCTTACACCACCCGTGCCCCGCGGGGCCAGGAAGTGGACGGAGAGGACTACCGCTTCGTGAGCCGGACGGACTTCGAAGCCATGATCGGGCGCGGCGAGTTTCTGGAGTGGGCCCAGGTTTTCGGCAACTATTACGGCACGCACCGGTCGATTCTGGAAGAAGCGCGGCGGCAAGGGAAAGACCTGGTACTCGACATCGACGTGCAAGGTGCGAGACAATTAATAGGTCAGATTCCCGAAGCGGTTTCCGTCTTCATTCTCGCTCCCTCGCGCCAGGTTCTGGAACAACGCCTGCGCGACCGGGGGGAGGACCGGGAGGAAGTAATCGAGAGGCGCTTGGGGGAGGCGGCCGAGGAGATCCGGAACTACAAGGCTTACGACTACATCCTGATCAATCGGGACCTGGACGAGTCCGACCGCGTATTGAGCGGAATCGTGGTCGCGGAACGAGCGCGGCGAACCAGGATCGAGGATCGGATTCCGGCGATTCTGGCGACTTTTGAACGTTGAAAAGGAATTTGAAGTTATGGCCGACAAGCCACCACGCAATAACGCCCACTGCACCATTCCGGACGATCCGGAATTGAGCACCTACCGGTTCATCATCGTGGCCGCCAAGCGCGCCCGCCAATTGCAGGGCGGCGCCCGGCCGGTACTGCCGACATCGTCGAAGAAGTCCACCATTATTGCCATGGAGGAAGTGCGGCGTGGCTTGGTGAAATACAGCCTGACGGGCCAAGCGCCGGAGCAGCCTCTGGAAGAAGCTGAGCCGGTGCTTTAGAAAAGTGGGGCATGCTTTAGCCTGCCCATACAATTCTTGATTTTAGGGCAAGCTAAAGGATGCCCCACCGCGGAAGTCCATCACATGAAAATCGTACTGGGGGTGGGCGGCGGCATCGCGGCCTATAAATCGGCCGAATTGGCCAGGCTGCTCATGCAAGAAGGTCACCAAGTGCAAGCGGTGATGACCGCGGCTGCACAGGAGTTTCTCCGTCCCGCCACGTTGGCTGCTCTTACCGGACGGCGGGTGTTGAGCGATCTGTTCGCCATTGAGAACGCCATCGATCACATCAAGGCGGCGCAGGAAAACGAGCTGATGGTGATCGCGCCGGCCACGGCCGATCTGATCGGGCGCATGGCCAACGGGCTCGCGAACGACTTTCTCACCACTCTTTACCTGGCCTTCACCGGCCCGGTGCTCGTGGCGCCGAGCATGAACGTGAACATGCTGGCGCATCCCGCGGTCGAGGCCAATCTGGAGACGCTGAAGCGGCGGGGCCATCGGATCCTCGAACCGGGGGTTGGCTACCTCGCTTGCGGCATGACCGGGCCGGGGCGAATGGCGGAACCGGAGGAAATCGCCGAAGCGGTGGGTCGCGAGGCGAGCCGGCGGCGGGACCTGGAAGGCGAGGTGGTGCTGATTACCGCCGGTCCCACTCAGGAACCCCTCGATCCGGTGCGCTACATTACCAACCGCTCCAGCGGCAAGATGGGTTACGCGCTGGCCGATGCGGCCCTGGCGCGGGGCGCCAAAGTGGTGCTGATTTCCGGGCCGGTGGCGCTTCGTGCGCCGCGGGGCGCGGAGCTGGTTCCGGTGCACACGGCAGCCGAAATGCGGCGCGAAGTGCTGGACCGGCTGGGCCCGGCGACGATCGTCATTAAGGCCGCGGCGGTGGCCGATTTTCACTTGAGCCGCGTTCCCGCCCAGAAAATGAAGAAGACCGCGGCGCGGTTATCCCTCGAGCTCGATCCAACGCCCGACATTCTGGCCGAATTGGGCGGCAAGAAAGGCGACCGGCTGCTGGTGGGCTTCGCGGCGGAAACCGAAAACCTGGAGGAGGAAGCCCGGCGCAAGCTGCGCGCCAAGAATTGCGACATGGTGGTGGCCAACCTGGTCGGCGCGTCCGAAGTAGGCTTTGAAGCCGATCGGAACGAAGTGCTGTTGGTGACTTCGAGCGGCGAAAGCATCGAGGTGCCGCGGGCTCCGAAACGCGTAGTGGCCGACCGCATTTTCGACGAAGTCCTGAAACTCCGCCTGGCCTTGCAGGCCGCCCAATGACCCCCGCCGAACTTCGCCGATACCTGGAGTTTTACCGCGACCTCGGCGTGAGTGACCTATATCGTCGCGAGCAGGTGGCACAGACTTCAGTCTGTGTGGCAGTAGCTGAGCCACCGCAGCCGCCCCAGAAGATGGAAGTTGAATTGCCGCCGATGACGCCCTCAGGGGAAACGCTGTTTCAGATCCTGGAACACGTCGGCGATTGCAGACGCTGCCGCCTCCATGAGGGCCGCAACAAGCTGGTCTTCGGCGTGGGCAATGAGCGGTCCCCTCTGGTGTTCGTGGGCGAGGGTCCCGGCGCGGACGAAGATGCGCAGGGCATCCCGTTCGTGGGCCGTGCTGGCCAATTGCTGACCCAAATGATTGAAAACACAGCCCGCAAGGAAGGGATGCCGCTGCGGCGGGAAGATGTCTATATCTGCAACGTGGTGAAGTGCCGGCCGCCAGGCAACCGCACACCGGAGCCCGACGAGATGGAGATCTGCGGCCAGTTCCTCTACCGGCAGCTTACCTCCATCCACCCGAAAGCCATCTGCGCCCTGGGAGGCACTGCCGCGCGGGCCCTCACCGGCCACAAAGAAGGCGTGACCAAGATGCGCGGCCGCTGGCTCGAGTGGCGCGACATCCCGGTTCTGGTCACCTACCATCCTTCCTATCTCTTGCGCCCGTACAACCAAAACGCCAAGCGCGAGGCGTGGGAGGATTTGAAAAAGGTGCTGCACTTCGTGTACGACTGAGAGCGGTGGCGTCTTCTGAGGAGAGGAGCGGACCGCATGGAAGTGAATTTCACCCCCGACATTCAAGCCAAGCTTGACCGCTTGGCGATCGACACCGGACGGCCGCGGGATGAATTGCTGGAGGACGCCGTCAATGGACTATTCGACGAGTTCGCCTACACGCGGGAAATGCTGGATCGCCGGTACGACGAAATGGCGAGCGGCAAGGTCCAGGGGATCGACGGCGAGGAAGCGTTCCGGCGCTTGATGGAGAAAACGCAGGTTCGGCGGCAGAACCGCCCAGCGTGAGCGGTTACACCCTCCACCCGGAAGCGTTCAGCGATTTGGACGAGATCCGGGCCTACATTGCCGAGGACAACCCGGACGCCCCCCGATCGGTTGATCACAGAAATCTTCGACGCCATTCGGGCTCTCGTGCGATTCCCTTATCAAGGCCATCGTCGCTCGAATCTCAGTTCGCGCCCGCTACGCTTCGCGCTGGTACGCGAATACCTGATCGCGTACGCCCCCGACACGGTGCCGTTGCGGGTTCTGGCGGTGTTCCATGGAAGGCGCAGCCCGCGGGTGATGGCCGCGATTTTGCGCGGGCGGGAATAGCCACGGTTCCGTGTTCGATTAACAGATCCTCACGTAAGGGTATGTAAACTAACGCACGGGATTTCGCTCCCGCGCATCTATACAGGTGGACGGGCTCCAAGCTAGAGCCCTCCAAGGGATGTGCGAAATGCTTGGGTTTACATGGAAATCCGTTCAGCGGTCCGCCTTGGCGGCAGCCGTCGCGTGGTTCACCCTGGGAGGGTATACCACGGTTTGGGCGCAGAATCCCGAGCCGGCGAGTGCGCCCACGGCTCCTGCACAGAGGTTATCGCCCGACCAACTTCAGGATTTGCTCGCTCCTATTGCGCTTTACCCCGATCCCCTGCTCACGCAGATTCTGGTGGCGACCACGTACCCCCTGGAGGTGGTCGAGGCGCAGCAATGGCTACAGGCGAATCGCAACCTGAGCGGCACCGAGCTCATGAACGCAGCCCGGCAGCAGAATTGGGATCCCAGCGTACAAGCGCTGGTTGCGTTTCCTGACGTGCTGGCGCGGTTGAACCAGGATGTGCGCTGGACCACAGACTTGGGTAATGCTTTTCTCGCGCAACAGGCCGACGTGATGAACGCCGTGCAAACCATGCGCGAACGGGCCCAGGCCAACGGAAAACTGAATTCTACGCCGCAGCAGACTGTGTCCACCGAGACCCAGGGCGGGCAGTCGGCAATCGCCATTCAACCGGCCGATCCCCAAGTGATCTATGTGCCGCAATACGACCCAATGGCTATTTGGGGACCGCCCGTTTGGGGCGCTTACCCGCCACTGTGGTATCCGGGCTTTGGATTCGGATTTGGGTTCGGCCCCGGTGTCAATATCGGCCTATGCTTCGGCGGCTGGGGCTGGGGCGGTTGGGGAGCCTGGGGCTGGGGACCCAACTGGTTCGGCGGCGGCGTACTCGTTAACGGTGGCTTCTTTAACCGCTATGGTTTCCGTGGCGGATTTGGCGGCGGATACGGAGTAACCGCATGGGCGCATGATCCGGCTCACCGGCTTGGCGTAGCCTATTCGAACCGCGCGCTGGCCGGAAGGTACGGGGCTGCTTCCATGGCCGGAAGAGCCAATATGTCCAGGAGCTTCGCGGCAGGGCGGGAGAGCTTCGGCGGGCGCAACTCGTTTGCCGGGTCCTATGGCGGCGGCCGGAACACTTATGGTGGCGGCCGAAACGCCTACGGCAGCGGGAACGCCTATGGTGGCGGCCGAAACGCTTACGGCGGTGGGAACGCTTTCCAATCTTCCCGTGGAGCGTACGGGTCCGGATACGGACGAAGCTACGGCGGATCCGCTTATCAGGGCTCTAGAGGCAATTCGTTCCAGGGGTCTGCGCGCAGCTACCAATCCGCGCCGCGCGCATCCTCGCCCAGCTATAGCCGCGGATCGAGCGGTTCCAGCGGCGGTTCCCGCGGTTCTAGCGGCGGCAGCCGCGGCTTTAGCGGAGGCGGCGGCCGGAGCTTCGGCGGCGGTGGTTTTGGTGGCGGCCACAGCTCCGGCGGTGGCGGCCACGGCGGTGGAAGACGGTAAATACAGTCCGGCAGTGGGAGAAACGCCAGAACCGTTTCTCCCACTGCGGCGTTAGTTTAGCGTGGCTTTGTCGCCTTCATAACACCTGCACGGGCGGGTTGGCTGCAGGCGGGCAGTTCATTCACCCTTCCTTCACCGGCCTTCCCGTCCCGCTTCCCTTTACTCCCTTCCCCGTTCCCACCACTCTGGCCCCGTGTTACTATTCCGTTTTCAAAACCGGATAAACCATGAAAGTTTACGAGACCAAGGATCTGCGGAACGTCGGTTTGGTGGGCCACGGCGATTCCGGCAAGACGACGCTCACCGCTGGGCTGCTCTTCACCTCTGGCGCCACCAACCGTTTGCTGCGCGTCGACGAGGGCAACACGATTACGGATTTTGACGAGGAGGAAATCCAGCGCAAAATCTCGATCTCTACCGCCGTGGCCGTGGCCGAGTGGAACAAAACAAAGGTAAACCTTCTGGATACTCCGGGTTACAACATATTTATCAACGACGCGCGCGCCGCCCTGGTGGCCGCCGATTCGGCCCTGGTGGTCGTGGACGGAGTGGCCGGCGTGGAAGTGCAAACCGAAAAGGTGTGGGGATTTGCCGCCGATTACAAGCTACCGCGCGCCATCGTCATAAACAAGCTCGATCGCGAGCGCGCCGATTTCGAGCGTGCCCTGTCGAGCGTTCAGGAAACATTTGGCCGCGCGGCTGTCCCCATTCAGATTCCTGTCGGAAAGGAACGCGACTTCAACGGGGTGATCGACCTCATCCGTATGAAGTCCTACACGTATTCGCTGGATGGCGACGGTAAAGGGAAGGAAGGCGAGATTCCGGCGGCGTCAGCCGAAGCCGCCAAACAGGCCCACGAAGCTTTGGTGGAAATGGTGGCCGAGGGCAACGACGCTCTGATGGAGGAGTTTTTCGACCAGGGCACGTTACCGGTGGAGCATATTATCGACGGTCTCAACCAAGCCGTCCGCGAGTTGCGCCTCTTTCCGGTATTGTGCGCTTCCGCACTGCACAACGTGGGCAGCGACCAAATTCTGAATTGCATTGTGGACCATCTTCCCAACCCCGCCGAGCGGCAAGGTGCCGCCGCCACGGTGGACGGGAAGGAAACTGTCCGCGCCGTTTCTTCCACCGGTCCTTGTTCTATCTTCGTCTTCAAGACTGCCGCGGACCCCTTTGCGGGGCGCATCACGTACTTCAAAGTCGTTACGGGCGTTCTGAAGAACGATGCGAACTTGTCGAACGTGAACCGCGGTTCGATGGAGCGCCTCGCCCACCTTTCCATCCCAGTGGGGAAAACCCTGCAGGCGGTCACCGAGCTCAATGCCGGAGATCTCGGGGCGGTGGCCAAGCTCAAGGACACGCTCACCGGCGACAGCTTGGCGGACAAAGGTCTCAACGTGATTTACGCACCGGTGAAGCTGCCGGAGCCGTCCATTGCGTTCGCCATTGAAGCCAAGTCGCGCAACGACGAAGACCGCATGGGCAACGCCGTGCACCGCATCCTCGAGGAAGACCAATCGCTTCGCTTCTATCGCGACCCGCAGACCCGCGAATTCCTGCTGGCGGGCGCCGGCCAACAGCACGTCGAAATCGTGGTCAGCCGGCTGAAGAGGCGCTACGGCGTGGATGTCGCGCTCAAAGCCCCCAAGATTCCTTATCGCGAAACCATACGAGGCAAAGCCGACGTCCAGGGCCGGCACAAGAAGCAGACCGGCGGCCACGGGCAGTTCGGCGATTGCTGGATCCGTATGGAGCCTCTACCGCGGGGCGGCAAGTTCGTTTTCGAGAATGAAATTTTCGGCGGATCCATCCCCAAGAACTACATCCCGGCTGTGGAAAAGGGCATCGTGGAAGCCGCCGAAAAGGGCTTTCTGGCCGGCTATCCCATGGTGGATTTTAAGGTGACCGTGTACGACGGTTCGTACCACGACGTCGATTCTTCCGAGCTTGCCTTCAAACTCGCGGCGCGCAAAGCCTTTAAAGCCGCCATGCTGGAGGCCAAGCCGACTTTGTTGGAACCGATCATGAATGTGGAAGTCCAGGCGCCTGTGGAATACGCCGGCGACCTGATGGGCGACCTCAACGGCCGCCGCGGCCGCATCTCCGGCATGGAAACCAGAGGCACGACCCAGTTCTTGCGCGCCCAGGCGCCGATGGCGGAAATGTTGAATTATCAGAACGATCTGACCGCCATGACCCAGGGCCGGGCTTCCTTTACCATGGAGTTCGACCATTACGATTTCGTGCCGCAACTGCAAGCCGACAAAATCATCGCGGCGGCCAAGGTGGCTGGCGCGGGGCAGGAGGAGGAAGAAGAGTAGAGAAATTAGCGGGCGCGAGAGCACGTAAGTTTATGGCCCTAAACGGCTGCAGGTCAGCGGCGGGTTCGGAGTCGTGGCAGCGCTCTAAGGTTGGGAAATGGTTGCAACCGCTGTGACAGTTGTTGTAACCTAGAAGGTCCGCGATGGGCCTGGACGGTAAAGTAGTTTTATTTACTTAAGTTTGGAGCGTTTAATGGACGAACGTATACAGACGTTCGGGGCTGGTTTTTTGCTCCCGGTGCTCTTTACCGCCACGGCGCTGTGCGGCTTTTCCCAAGTACGTTTTCATACTGGCGTTCTGCCGTCCGTGCCGTCCGCTGAACCCTCCGGCGGCCTCGATCTTCCTCCCGCTATTCCGTCCAGCGTTTCTGTCGAAGACGTACCGGTTTTCCTTTTGAGCAATGCAGCCCTCGCCGAACGGAAGACTCTGGATGCCATTGCCGAGCGCGCCCAGCGGGAGTTTGAAGCCGGCCGCCGGGCTTATCAGGCTAACGACATGCCCGGCGCGCGGCAAGCGTTCGATTCCGCGGTGGATTTGATGCTGGAAGCCTCGGCTTTGGATTCGGTCGACGCCGTGGCCTTTGAACAAAAGCTGGAATCGCTGGTGGACGCGATTCATAAATTCGATCTGGAAGGGCTGGGCGCGTCGGCCAACCTGGAGGACGACAAGTACGAAAAAGCTCCCCTCGAAGACATCCTGCAGATGACGTTCCCGGTCGACCCGAAGCTAAAGGACCGGGTGCGGGACCAGGTCACGGCTACCGAATCGCAATTGCCGCTCGCGGTGAACGACACGGTACTGGGTTATATCAATTTCTTCGCCAATCGGGGCCGCCCCACGCTGGTGGCGGGGATGGAGCGGGCGGGACGATACAAGGAGATGATCCTGCGGGTTCTGGATGAGGAAGGCGTACCGCGGGAGTTGATTCATCTGGCGCAGGCGGAATCGGGCTTCATGCCTCGCGTCATGTCCAGGGCGGCGGCGATTGGCATGTGGCAGTTTATGAGATTTCGCGGCCAGGAATACGGCTTGGCGCAGACTGCCTACGCCGACGACCGCATGGACCCCGAGAAAGCTACTCGCGCGGCGGCCCGCCACCTGCGCGATTTGTACAACGAGTTTGGCGATTGGTACCTGGCCCTGGCGGCATATAACTGCGGTCCGCAAGTAGTGGAAAAAGCCGTGGAGCGGACCGGCTATGCCGACTTTTGGGAGTTGCGCAGCCGGGGCGTGTTGCCGGTGGAAACCACCAACTACGTTCCCATCATTCTGGCCATGACCATCATGGAAAAGAATGCCGCCGAGTACGGGCTGGACGACTTGCGGCCGGACCCCGGCCTGGCCTACGATACCGTGCAACTCGCCGCTCCCGTCAGCCTGGATTTGGTCTCCGATATCACCGATACGCCGGTTGCCGAGATTGCCGCCCTCAACCCGTCCCTCCTCCACGGTGTCACCCCGGCGGATTTCGCTCTGCACGTTCCCAAAGGCAGCGGAACCGAGCTCGCGGCCGCCATCGAGCGGGTCCCGGCAGAGCATCGCACTGGCTGGCGTATGCACAAGGTGCAGGCAGGGGAAACGCTGGCGGCTATCGGCAAACGCTTCGGTATGACGGCGGCGACCCTGGCATCGGCCAACCACTTCGCGGCCGAGGAAGCCGCCGAAGGCGACTGGCTCTTGATCCCGGCGGCGGCACGTCCACAACCGGTTTCGCGGCGGGCCTATCTGGCGGCTCGACGGGGTTCTGGCCGGCCCGGCTCCGGCACGGCCACGCACACTGTCGCGGCCTCGCACGTGGTGTCTCATACAACTCCCCACACGGTTTCTCATACCGCTTCTCATGCCGCGGGCGTGGCGAAGCCCACCACGAAGAAGCCGGTAATGGTAGCGCACACGGCTACCCGGTAAACACTCCTCGTTCTTAAATCAGATTGAAGCTGAGGACACAGCGGAGCGCGCGATTGCGGAAGGTGCACCCGTATTTATGCCGCGCTCCGAAATCTTCGGCCTTGCGCTTTTTCGCTATTGCCCAATCCGGAAAAAGGGGTATTCTATGTGTGTCATGCACCTACTATTGGAGGCTTGGTGAATGTTTGATAGGGATCGGTTGATTGCCAAAAGCGAGGACGAGATGGAGGATTTCCACGACTACGAAGACGAAGAGCAACAGGAATTGGATTCCAAGCTCGACGAGTTTGAGGACGATGAGGACGATGAGGAAGAGGTCGTGGAGGTCGTGATGGAGACCGTCACGGCGCCGGCTCCTCCAGTTCCCGCCAAGGAAACGTCCCCCGCGGAAGCTACGCCCGCGCCCCCCAAGAAGCCGGTGAAAAAGGCTGTCGCCAAGAAGCCTGCGCCGAAAAAAGCGCCTGCCAAGAAAGCTGCGGTGAAAGCGCCCGCCAAAAAGGCCGCGGTGAAGAAAGCACCGGCCAAGAAAGCCGCCGCCCCCGCCAAAAAGGCGCCCGCCAAGAAGGCAGTGAAGAAGGCAGCGCCTGCGAAGGCTGCCAAGAAGGCCCCCGCTAAAAAGGCCCCCGTTAGGAAGGCAGCGAAGAAGGCTCCGGCCAAGAAGGGCGGCAAGAAGTAATCGGCTTAGCCGGGGCGGGGCTCTCCCGCTCCGTCCCGGAAAAGGCCGTTTCCCGGAGTCTCAGCTTTCCTCAGCCACCACTTTGCGGCAGCGCCGGAAGAGTTCCAGCAAGCCTTCGGCGTGCTCTTCCGGCGAGCGTGTGCCAGGCTTGCCGGAAAAACCGGTGGAAGCTTGCGCGGTTCTCCCGTATCCTGTCTGCAGAGTGATGAACTTCATCAATTCGAGGGCTACCTCGTCCTTGCCGCCCTTGGAGCGCTCGGAGGTTTCCGAAGCGTCTTGTTTCGATTCCACGTCAGCCATCCGATCTCGATTCCTCCGTGTGATACAACTCTAGGTTATAGCATTTCCCCTGCGATGCCGCTCAGCGCTGTCCGTCATGTCCGCAAGATGCGAGGAGGCGCCCAGGCCCATCTTATAGAGGCCGATGATGGACACTGGTACGTCGTAAAATTCCGCAATAATCCGCAGCACCGGCGCATCCTGATCAATGAACTGCTGGCGGCGGCGTTGTTGGATTACCTCAAGATTGCGGTTCCTCCCAGCGCCCTGGTGCGCGTCGGGTCCGAGTTCCTCGCGGCCAATCCCGAGATGCAACTCACCGTCGGCGGAAAGCCGGTGCCGGCGGTTCCGGGCTGGCATTTCGGGTCCCGGTATCCGGGCGATCCCGCCCGTACCCCAGTCTACGACTATCTCCCCGACGCGCTGCTCGGCAAGGTCGCCAATCTGGCGGATTTCCGCGGCATCCTGGTGTTCGACCAATGGCTGTCGAATGCCGACGGCCGGCAAAGCATCTTCTATCGCGCCATGGTTCGGCGCGAGAATTCCGGACCGGGTTCGCCAGCTTTTGTCGCCCGCATGATCGACCACGGTTTCGCCTTCAACGGCCCGAATTGGAGCTTCACCGATTCCCCTCATCAGGGTCTCTACCCGCGCCACACGGTCTACGACTCGGTGCGCTCGCTCGACGATTTCGAGCCCTGGCTCGGTCAGATCGTGCATTTCCCGGAAGAAGTCGTCGATCGCGCCTGGAAGTCCATTCCGGGGGAATGGATCGATGCCGACGAAGCCGCCCTCGAAGAGCTGCTGGCACACTTGTATCGGCGTCGCGCGGACGTGCCCGACCTGATCGCCCGTTGCCGGCAATTGCGCTCCAATCCGTTTCCTAACTGGCGATAGCCTTTTTTCTTGCCTGCCTTCGTGGCCTTGACCAAATCTCAAGCGTTTGCCACAGCTCGCAGCCCCTCTGGCGGGATTTCGCGCCGCGATCCTTTTTTTGATTTGATAAGAGACCCACTTGCAGAACTCGCAACAGAAACCTTCCGCACTGTTCGTATTCCGTCCGGGGCGACGATTTTTTGGAGCCCCAATTGCTGTCAGGGGCTGTGAGTGCGTGAAATCGCCACACCACT
>JBEKYD010000011.1:0-56027 GCA_049511335.1 Bryobacteraceae bacterium
GTTCTCGGTGAGATTCACCGTGAATTGATCCAGGTTGGGGGTCTTGCCGCCCGGCTTCGAGCCCGGCGCACCACCAGCCGCAGCGGCGGCCGCGGCCGCCGGCTGAGCCACGAACTCCAGCGAATCTTCCAGAATGGCCGGCAACTGTTTGCGCAGCGACTCGGGCTCGATCCTCTGGAACTCCTTGCTGAAGTCGCGCATCAACCGCGACAGTTCCTCGCTGGCGGCCAACGCCAGAATCACGAACCCCGACCGGATCTGTGTTCCGCCAAACTCCAGCGACCCGATGGTCCACGCTTCACTCAGCGCTTTCACCAGGGTGGGAGTGTAGGAAGGGCCGCGCGCGTTGCCGCGCTTCATCCGTTCCAGGCTTGCGGAGATTTCCGCCGCCAGCCGCGACCGGTCCACGCCGAAGGTCTTAATGATGATGGCGAAGTCGGTGTCGGTCGCTTCCAGCAACTTGGAGAGAAAGTGCTCCACTTCCAGGTTGAAGTGGGTTTGCGATACGCACAGGCCGACGGCGTCTTCGAGCGCTTTGCGTGTGGTGGGGTTCAGCCGGCCCACCAGCGGTTTCATCAAATCCATGGGGTTTCTCCTATATTTCGAAAATCGTCTCACCCGGATCGTGCTGGAAGGGGGCCGATTTCATCCAGCTCGTCCATCCCAACTGCGGAGCATCCGGTGCAGCGCCGGCCAGTTCGCAAGCGGGTACCGCGTCGCGGCGCAGAATCAATTGCAACTCGAGGTCGAACTCATTGCCGGCGTAAAAAGCCGTCAGAGCGCGAAGGGCGCGGTGCCCTTCTCCGCCCGGCAGAAAACCGCGGTACTCGGCCAGGTCCAAGGGCCCGAGACGGATGCGCACCCGCGACTGCCGGTCCCAGACCTCATCGCCCACCACGCAGCCAAAACCTAAACATTCCGAATCCTGCCGGCTCTCATCGAGCGCGCATCGCGCATCCGGCTCGAGCGCGTACCAGGCGCCTACGAATTGGTCGATCTGGACCGGCACGCCGAAATAGTCGGTCAAAATCTGGCGCAACCCCAGCGCCGACCGCGCCTCCAACGCGAGCAGACCGCTGTAGAACAGGAGCGAATCGTCGCTCACGTTCTGGCGGTTTTCCAAACCCGGCGTGTCCAGCCCGATCAGCGCCAGCAGGTGGTGTGAAAAGCGGTCTCTTTCCCCGCGCTCGTAAGCAATGGTGAAGCGGTACTTCTCCCAAACCTGGAAGAACAGAGAAAGCATGCGGTGATGGAAGATATCGAAGAAGTCCCGCGGGGTGGTGTCGTGAGCCCGCATGCGCTCCAGCACCATCTCGCTGTAGGGCATCGGCAGCACGCCCAGCGGGCCGATCAGCCCCATGAAATTCACCCGCATCTGGACCGGCCCGTCTTCGGATGGCTCGATGCTCTGCACCTGGCTGGCCGGAAACGCCATGTGGGGATTCACGCCCAGCCGCGCCACTTCGTCACGCGGATTGGAGAAACGCCCCACCACCTGGCGCTGCGGGAACATGCGCGCCAGCAGCCGCACTGCCTGGAAGAACTCGAAACGGTACGGTTCGCGCGTGAGCGAATCCGCCACCGGCCAGCGCTCCAGGTCTACAGCAAGATTTTCTGGCCTGCCCGCGGCGGCCATTGGCGCAGCATCTCCTTTCTCTGCCGCGTCCGCACGCGCAGTTGGCTGAAGCTGTTCAGCGAAACATACAACCCCAGGAAGGCTTCCAGCACGGCGGCGAACAGGTACACGCCGCCCCCGACGAACTGCTCCTCGTCGAATTCCATGTCCACCTGAAGGCCGCGCGTAAACGAGCTCGCACCATCGGAAACCACGCGCGCGAAATGCCGCCGGCTGGTCAATCCCACCAACCCTTCGATCTGTTTGTCGGCATAAGTGGAAGCGGCGAAATTGTAGATTCGCAGCAGCTCCTGCAGCGCCTCGCGGCCATCGGACACCAGCGACAGGTGATTGAGCGAAAGCTGGCTCACCAGGCGCCACAAAGTATCCTTGCCCACGGCCGGCCGCAGCGTGTCGGTCGGTTTGATCAGCGCCACGATGCGCTTCATCGGCACCACGCCCTCCAGCTCGAAATCGCCGGCTTCGTTGCCGAAAGGCAGCCGCGCCGGCAGATCGCGGTTGGTGCAAATGGTCCGCACCGTCAGCGCATCCACGTCCGGATGAACCGGCCGCGACGAAAGATCCACCAGGGTGAGGTACACGTCCGTGCCCTCGTCGTCCCTCGCCGCCGACCGGCGCCGCGCCGCGTGCCAGAATGCCTGAACTTTGTGGCGCGTCGACCCGTGGCGAAAGGAATAGAAGGGCTCGAAGTGGATGACCTCCTGCGCCTGCGGATTGGCGCTCACGACTTCGGAGACCTCGAACACTTCCATGGCGGTGCGCCGGCTTACATCGGGGACGATGGGGTACTCGTAGCTGCGATGCGAAAGCAGAATCGGCTCCGCGGTCTGCGGAAACAGATTTACAATCGGCGCACAACCCAGCCGGAACGTCTTGGCGGATACACCGAGCTCCAGGGCCTGGCGCCGGTCCGCCCGTTCAAACGGGGAGATGAGAAAAATGAATTCGGCGCGCGAGCCGAAACCCGCCCCGGCCAGCCGGTCCAACCCGCTCAGATCGAAAAAGAAGAACTTCTGCGGAAAGCAAAAATACTCCTGCAGCAGGCCGTATCCGAGGAACGAGCGCCGCGGATAGGGCAGCATGGATTCTTCCTCCCCAAACCCCACCGGACGCAAACAGCTCGCCGGCAGCGCCAGCGGCTCGACGCGCGATTTCGGGGTTGGGTCGCGCACCAGGATTTGCGCGCAGTTATTGGCCATCAACTCGTACAGATTGTGAATCAGGTTGGACTCGCCGCTCAGGTAGAACCGCAGCGACGAGAGCGAGGTCATCTTGGAGAAATTGAGGTCCGCAAGGCAGCGCAGCTCGAGGCGCACCGCCGCGGCGGCGTCGGAGACTTTCACCGCGGGCCGCAGCCGGTCCGGCGCGGTCCATTCCGCTTCCGCGACCGCGATCGGCCAAAGCTGCAGATCGTAACAGGTGCGGAATTTGCACGGAATCCCGTTTACCGGGCGCGAACGGAGCACCGAACCGCGTTCCAGCTTGATGCCCGCGGCCGGCGGTATCTGCTCCGGGTCCGCCGCGAATTCCACCACCGACATCGACGGAATCGGCCGCAGGTAATGCGGATACAAAATATTCAGCAGCGCTTCGGTGATCTCGGGAAATTCGTCGTCGATCTTGAGATGAACCCGCGCCGCCAGAAAGGCGAAGGCTTCGAGCAGCCGCTCCACGTGCGGGTCTTCGCACTTATCCGGTTCGATGATCAGCCGCGAGGCGATCTTCGGGTATTTGGAGGCGAACTCCGCGCCCATTTGCCGCAGGAAGGAAAGCTCGCGCTCGTAGTACAGCAGCAGCTCATCCCGCACTCGGCTCTCCCTTGACTTGGTAGTCGCCGCTCGATAACTGCAGCACGGTATCGAAGGAAATGTGCTCCGGCGCGGGGTCCATGTCCAAAAGCCCCTCGATCTGAAACCGCAACACGTGGCGCGCCGCACCCGCCGATTCCAGCGGAATCACTTTCAGCCGGCTGATGCGCGGCTCAAACCGCGCGACCGCCGACTGGATCAAGCGGGACAGTTTCTGCCGGTCGGCCAAAGAGGTCCAACTCAAGGAAGTCGCGTCCGGCAAACCGTAATTGAATAGCGAGCGCTCCACCTCGCGGTATTCCGGGCCCACCGCTTCCGGGTTCTGCCGCGAATTGAGCAGCCATTCCAGGTCGCGCCGCAGCGAGCTCTTCAGCAAGCGCACCGATTGCGCGCGGGTCATCGGGTTTTCGGTCGCGCTCTTGGGATCCTGATCGATGAGCCGCTCGATCAACGATAGGGTAACGGTCTGTTCGGGTTCCCAGCGCGCCATAGGCTATCTCGAAATGGTCATTGCCTGCAGCGGGTCCAGGCGGCATATCCAGGCATACAGCTTCTGCCGCCGTTCCGGCGGCGCGTCCTTGTCCAGACACGAGTACAACAGCGCCAGCGGACGCGCGATCACGTCCGGCGCCTCCCACTCTTCCAGATGCAGCCGCTCGATCTCGGCGGCCAGTTCCTCGAGGATCGGATGCGCGATGCCGTCGTGTCCCACGCTGACGCACAACTGCGCCAGTTGCGCTTTGCGCTGGAAGCGCGCGCGTCCGCTCCGCTCCTGGGCCAGTTCGCGCATCAGCAGCTCGATTCCTTCTTGCGCCCGGCCGGAGCGGGCCGCCTGCATGGCCAAGTCGAATGCGTCCGGCGGCGCTTCCGCTGCCACCGTCTCTTCGTGTTGCTGCCACACCGGGCGTGCGTAGGCCGGCTCCGGTTCGGGCGCGGGCGGCGGCGCGGGCGGCGGCGGAATCACCTCTTCCTTCAACCAGGCCAGCGTTTCCGCGTTGGCCGTGGCGGTGTCGTCCATCAGCGTCATTTCCATGAGCTGCGGATAATCCGTGAGTAACGCTTTCAGCTCGGAAACTACCGCCAGGCGAATCGGGTCGAACCAGCCTCCCATTCCGTGGCACGCTCGCACGATGTAGCGCTGCAAATCCAGCCATCCCCGGCCGCACTCCATGCCCATGGCCGTTTCGCCCACCTGCAGAATTTCCTGCCAGTTGGACTCCAGTGCCAGGCTCTTGAGCTGCTGCCGCACTTCGGTGGCCGGAGGCAGCAGCAGCCGCTGGTCGATATTGACGCCGCCGGCGCGCAGCTCACCCCAGCGCAAACCCCGCAACAGCAGGTAGGGCGCCGGGCTGTACTGGTCCTGCGCGCGTAGAAATTTCGCCGCGGCGACGACCCGCGCTACAGCGTCGGCCGCATCCACCGGTTCGGCGGACAGGATTCCCGCGGGCCTCGAGGGCGCACGCGCCGGCGCGGCGGCGGTAACCGGCGCCGTCTCGATGATCAGCTCCGGTTCGGGTTCCGGTTCGGGCTCGGCTTCCGTCACCGGCGCCGGTTCGGGCTCGTCCGGCTCGGTTTCGCGTCTCTTCTGCAGCAGAATGTGGGCGATCTGCCGCACTTCGGTGAGCGCCCTCTCGAGATTCCCGAACGACGGCGCCACGCCGCCAAACCTCTCGTTGCCGGCCTCTCCCAAAGCCGTCAGCGATTCCAGCGTGCGGTCGAAAGTCTCCACCAGATCGGCATAGAACTTCTTGGGCGTGGCGGCAAAGTCCTTCTGGAACTCCTCCGGCGTGGTCTTGCCTTCCTTGACAGCCTGCTCGCGAGCGGTGCGCTTGGTGTCGCTCGCGTTGGCTTCGTCTTCGCTCGGAACCGCGCGCGACTCCTTGTACTTGTACCAGTCGAGTTTGCCTTTGGTCAGGAACGTGCATTTGACGGCGGGCTCCAGGCGGTCGCCGAACCATTCGAGCGGGGCCGACCGGAGCTCGGCGTCGCCGTCCTCCAGTTCCGGGTAAAGGACGTCCCAGAAGTTTTCGATCAGGCCTCGCAGCAGCTCGATGCTCGGCTGCAAGGTTCCGATCCCGTCGCGCCGCAGGTGCGCTTCCGCCAGCCAAACCGCCAACTGCAGGTCTTTGCTCTTGGTGGCCAGCGTCTCACCGGCCAGCTTGATTACCTGCGGCCAGTCGGCAAGTTTGCGCTCGAACTGCCAGACGCCTTGCGGTCCTGGGTCGTCCTCGCGGCGCGCTTCCTTGATTTTGTCGAAGACGGGCGCGTAGCGCAGGTTCTGTCCCGCCGGATTGTCCCCGGGGATGGGTGTGAGCAGGTCCTCACGCAGTGGCATGTTCGTCGAGCGCAGGCTCCGCCGCGGTAATCTCGATCCGGCGGACCTCCAGAATGGGGATCTCCTCCCCGTCCACCAGCAGTGTCTTCTGGCCGAACGGCACCACCTGGCCGCCGGCCTGTTCTTCCCATACCGTCGAGCGGCCTAACCTCACGGCGTCGTCGGCGTGGCGAAAGCTGAACGGCGCCAGCACGGGGATCAGCACTTCACCCAGTTCGGCGCCGCGAAACGCCGGGCCGGTCCGGACCAGCGCCGGAGCCCAAAGCAGGTCGCGCAGCCGCTTGGGTACCGCGATTTCCACCGAGGCCACGTGCTCGAACGGAATCCACATCAGTTGGCCGGCCGCGAAAATCTCGAGCCGCGCTCCCACCCGCTCGTCCGCGTCCTCCAACTCCTCGAAAGGCTGGCCGTTCAAGGCCCCCGGCCGCGTGGCTGCCGGTGCGATGGGATAGTCCTTTTTTTCGAATAGGTCGTTGCGCGAGCGCTCCGCCGCCAGCGCCGCCCGATACAGGAGTGCGCCGGTGGCCGCTTCCGCGCTCCCTTCCGACAGCACGGCCAGGTGTTTCTCCGCGCGGTCGTACTCTCCCGCGAAACAGAGCAACTCAAACAGGAACGTTCGCTGCTTCAGGTCGGTCGGATTGTTGCGCAGCTCTTGACCCAGGGCCTGAATCGCCCCATTCAGGTTGCCGGCCCGATAAAGCTCTTTGGCAGTCATGGCTCCCCGCTCATATCACCCACCGAAGACACGACCGGGCCGGCGTTCGACCGCCAGCCCGGCTTAAGACTCCCCACAGGCTAAGGCCTGTGCCACCTACAGTTTGCTGTTCTGCAGGATGTTCCAGCCGAACGGTACCGGACTTCCCGCCGAGCCGGTCGCGGTCTGCGGCGTGTACGTAAACTGGATCGTCGCGAAACTGAAGGAAACGCTCTCGGAGGGCTTGCCGCCACCGGCCGATCCTCCCCAACTGATGCTGTCGATGAATACCTGGGTGAAATCGATGACCAGGAATTCAACCGGCGAGTCGCCGCCCGCTTCGAGGACTTTCAGTTGCGCCTTGGGGAAGTGCTTGCCCGAAGCGCAATTCAGAAAGAGCGAAGGCGTGGCGGTATCGATAGTCTTCTGAATCGACATCGACGATAGGTCCACTTTGCCCGCGCCGGAGCCGGTACCCGTGCCCACCGTTGTCGGGTTCGACGCTCCCACGCTATAGCTGTGGATGTCGATCCAGTTGGTAAAGCCTTTTGCCTGACACTCTCCGTTGACTCCTTGAATAGTCAAGTACATTGCTACGGCCATGTTGCTTTCTCCTCTGATGTGGATTGGCGCCCGCGCTCCTCCGAACGCGGGCGGTTGAGGTTGAGTTCCTACTTGGCTGCCTGCGGCAATTCCGCGACCAGCCGCATGGATACCGACAATTCATCCAATTGGAAGTGCGGCCGCAGGAAAGCCACGGCGCGATAAACGCCCGGCTTGCCCGGCACTTCCACCACTTCTATGCGCGCGTCGCGCAGGGGACGCTGGGCCTTGATCGTGGCGGAGACGTCGTCGCTGCCGGCCACGTAGTTCATGATCCAGCGGTTCAGGAAAGACTCGCATTCGCTACGCGACATGAAACTGCCGATCTTGTCCCGCATCATCGATTTCATGTAGTGGGCGAAGCGCGACACGGCCAGAATGTAGGGAAGCTGCGCCGAGAGCCGGGCATTGGCGTTGGCCGCTTCCTGATCGTACTGTTTGGGCTTCTGCGCCGACTGCACGCTGAAGAACGCCGCGTAGTCCGTGCCCTTGCAATGCACCAACGGGACGAATCCCAGGTCCGCCAGCTCTTTTTCGCGCCGGTCGGTGACCGGGATTTCGGTGGGGCATTTCAGGGCGACGTCGCCCGAATCGGTGGTGAAGGTGTGGGTCGGCAGTCCCTCCACCAGGCCGCCGCCTTCCACACCTCGGATCGCGGCGCACCAGCCATAGAGCGCGAAAGCTTGCGTCAGGCGCGCGCCTAACGCATAGGCCGCGTTGCCCCACAAGTACTTCGCGTGGTCGCTGCCGTCCACGCCTTCTTCGTAATGGAAACCATCCACCTGCACGCCGTCTTTGCCATACGGCAAACGCATCAGCACATGCGGTACGCACAGGCCGATGTAGCGCGAGTCCTCGCTCTGGCGGAAGCTCTTCCATTTGGCGTACTCGCTCGAGTCGAAGATCTTCGCCATGTCGCGCGGCGCGTCCAGGTTGGTGAAGCTTTCCATATTGAGCATGTCCGGCGACGCCGCCGACAGGAATGGGGCGTGGGCCGTCGCCGCCACCTGCGAGACCTTCTCCAGAAGTTCCATGTCTTCCGGTCCGCGCCCGAATTCGTAGTCGCCCACCAGTGCCGCGAACGGAGCGCCGCCGAATACCCCGTACTCTTCCTCGTAGACCTTCTTGAACAGCGCGCTCTGATCGAATTCCGGCGCCCGCTGCAGATCCCGCAACAGCTCCTTCTTGGTCACGTTGAAAACCTTGATCTTGAGCTTGTCGCTGGTTTCGCTGTTATCCAAGAGGTATTTCAAGCCGCGCCAGGTGCCCTCCAGCTTCTGAAAGGCCGCATTGTGCAGCACCTCGTTCAGCTGAATCGAAACCAGGTGATCGATCTGGGCGATGCGGGCGTTGATCATCGCCTCGGCGTCCTTGGACACCGTCATCGACCCTTCCAGCACCTGCGCGACAAATTCCTTCACCAGGTTCTTGCCGCGTTCCTTGGCTGCCGGATCGCGCGCCAGCCGCCCTTCCTCCACGATCCGGTCGAGCAGGCTGACTTCGGCGGTTTGTTCGGCCGCGGACGTTGCGCCCGCGACTGTGGCTTTCTGTGCATCACTCATGGGATTCCCCCTTTCCCAACTCGGCGCGCAGTTTCGCCAGTTTTTCCTTGTCGCTCACCGATTCCCGCAGCAACTCTTCGAGCTTGTCGTTGCCCTGCATGGACCCGCGCAGGTCCGACAGCCGGTCGCGCAATTCCAGCAATTCGCGCAGCGGACCCACCTGCCGCGCTACCGATTCCGGCGCGAAGTCGTCCATGCTCTTGAAATTCAGATCGACCTTCAGCTTGGGTGCCTCCGGATCCTCGCTCAGCTTGTTTTCCACCGAAAACGCCAAATGAGGTTTCATATTCGCCAGCACGGTGTCGAAGTTGTCCGGCGTCACCTCCACGAATTTCCGATCCTTGACTCGCGCCAAAGGCTCGGTCGGTTGGCCCGTAAAATCGCCCAACACGCCCATGACAAACGGTAGTTCCTTGATTTCGATCGCGTCTCCGACTTCCACGTCGTAAGTGATCTGAACCCGCGGAGGTCTCACTCGATCGAGCTTATGCTGAGTACTTTGTCTTGCCATGTCATCCCCCATTCGCCGAATCGGCCGCGGAGTTCGCGCGCCGATGGGGCAGGTTCAAGATTATCAAAAAAAAGCCGCGGCGGCTGGCTCTGCCCAAATGAATTATACGCGGGGGCCTTAGGCCGCCATCGAAAAAGATCCTGAATCGGTACTATGCCGAAACGGATCGGGTAACTACCCGAGTAAGTCTTGGATGCACAGGACCAATAGTCCAACCGGTCCTGTGTCAGTGACTCTATTTCTCTCGCCTCAATCTACTACCAGCGCTCCGCCGGATACCAGCGAGATCAGCATGCGCGCGAACTCCGCAGCCGGCGCCTGCGGTGGAATTTTCCCTTCCGCGACCAACGCCCGGTAACGGTCCCGCCAAGTGGCCTTGCCGTCGCACCCAAAGATCGCTTCCACCAGCCAGAGCGGGCTCTTGAAACGCGAGCGCACCGGTCCAACTACCTGGAATTGCGCCTCGCACGGAGTGAAATGGCCTTCGATCGGGCGGTATGACAACTGTAATTCGCAAGCTGGGGCAATTCTCGGGCGGCAGGCGAGCAGCATTTCTTCCGCGCCCGGCTGCCTGGCCCGGACTTCCCAATCGAGCAATCCATCCAGGTGGCGCCAGTTGAAGCCAACGCCAGCCTGGGCTCGCACGTTGACCGGCGACCGTTCTCCGGCATGACGCTGGATCAACACCGACCCGTAGAGGAGCGATTCGGTCTGGTTCCGTTCCCAGATGGCACGCCAGAACGGAGCGTCGTCATCGGACGCCTTGGCGATTGCGTCCTGGACCGCGTTGCGCTCGTCGGTGACGATGACCACGTCGAACCCAGCTTCGTCCGGCCTCAGCCACTTGCGAATGCGCTGTTCCAGTGTCTCTCCGCGGCGGTCCGACGCCATCAGAATCGCGTAGAATCGCCCGCCGGGGCGAAGAAAACGCGGCAAACCCTCCACCGCGCGGCGAAAAATCTGTTCTCCGTCTTCGCCGCCGTCCCGATAGATATACTTGCCGTCCGGCGAAGGCATGTAGGGCGGATGGATGGCAATGCGGTCGAAGGTCAACCCTTCCACCGGCGCGTACATGTCGCCCTCCAGCACGGTGACGTTCTCGAGGCCCGCCAAACCAGCGTTGAAAGCCGCGAACCTGGCGCTGCGAGGCGAAACATCGGTGGCCCAGACGTGACCGGCCCATCGCGCCGAGCGGATCGCCGCGTACCCGGTTCCGGTGCCGATTTCGAGCATGGCTTCACAAGGCGTTTCCGGCAGCCGGTCCACAAAAGCAAGAGTGTTGGCAAAGAACGCCGGGTACACGCCATCGGGCGCACGGCCGCACGCTTCGCCGTCCGGGAAACAGACGCGATCGCTCGCCGCCAGCGCCCAGGGAAGGGGTACCAGCGCAGCCGTGCCGAACACCGCTCCCGGTCTGGCCGGATCCGGCGCCAGCAGATTCAGCGCCTCCAGCGCCTGCACACCTTCCGGCGTCAGGAGCCTTTCCGCCGTTTCGCGCTCCACGTACAGGCCAAACGCAAACAAACGGATCAGCGCATCGAGCGGCGTCGTCACCCGATCTTTTATCCCCAGGCCGGGCGGCGGCGCCTGAAACTTGTATAGGTGCTCGATTCCCAGCCGCGCGCAAACTTTTTCGTAAATGAATCCGTTGGACTCGAACAAGCGCCTCGCGGCCAGATACTCCTCCGCCGTGCCCAGTTTCGGCGGCATATCGTGCCAGAAAGCCTGCGGCGCGGCGTGGCTCATCGTGGTGAGAATACCACAGCTTCCCGGTAAATCCTCTCCAAATGCCGGGCCAAACCCGCCGTATCGCACGCCGCCGATCGGCGCAATCGGTCCCGCATGTTTCGCCTGAGCTCCGCCAGCCGTTCCGGCGTTCTTGGGTCGCGCGCCAGCTCGATTGCCAGCGCCACATAGCCCGCCCGATCCGCAGCCACAGTTTCGCCCAGTCCGGCCGCCATCGCGAGCGACGCGCTGGTGCGGGCCGCCCACCGGTCGCCGCGAAAACACAGCACCGGAACCCCCTGCCACAGCGCTTCGATTGTGGTCGTGCCGCCATTATATGGAAACGGATCGAGCGCCACGTCGATTCGCGCGTAGGATTTCAGGAACTCGTCGTGCTCCGCTGGGCCTTCCAGCACCAGCCGGTCCGCGCCAATCCCCTCGCGCTCGAACTGTGCCCGCACAAAGCAGCGCATGTCGCCGGCTTCGAGGCCGCGGTTCTTGAGGAGCAACGTGCTGCCCGGCGCCTGCCGAAGAATCGCGCTCCACGCCGCGATCACCTCTGGCGTGATTTTGTACTGCGAGGCCAACGATCCGAACGCGAGCCTTCCGCCGCTCTCGAGGCACGGCGGCGCCGTTACTTCCGGAGTCGAATATCCCACCTCGAACGCCAGGTACGTGCCCGGCACGCGCGCGATCCTTTCGCAATAGAACCGCTCCTCGTCCGGGGGAATTACCACCTCATCGCCGACCAGCCAATCGTAAGCTTCCATCCCGCTGGTGGCGTACAGATTGAACCAGCCGACGACGACCGGCGCCGGCCGCGCCGCCACCAGCGGCAGCCGCGCCATCGCACTGTAGCCGTTCAGATCCACCAGCACGTCCACGGCGCTTTGCTCGATCGCTTCCGCCGCGGCCGCGTTGGAAAGCGCAGAGATGTCATGGAAGACGTCGCCAGCCGGGCGGCGATACTCCTCCCCGATGGCTTGTTCGGGTCCGTCGGAGAACAGGTGAATCTCGAACCGCGTGCGATCGTGCGCGTGGATCGCTCCCCATACCGGCTTCATCCAGTTCCGCCGGTGGAAGAAAGCCGAAAGATAGCCGATGCGCAGCCTTGAACCATGTGGGGCAGGTTGGCAACCTGCGGACCGATTGGGGGTGCCCTCGGGGCCCGGTCCTGATGGCCTTGATCGAACAGCCCGCCGCGGAAACGCCCGCCGCGCCCAATCCTGCCGCGTCGCCAGGATGGTCGCATTGGATGCGCTGGGGCCGCCGGGGACGATCACCGCCGCCATGGCCCTCGAGACATCCCCACTTCCTGCCTCGGCCGCCAGTGCAAACTCGCTCAGGGCCTCGTCCACTTGTCCGGTCTCGAAGAGCGCCTGGCCCAGGTTGTGATGCGCCTCGGCCCAGTCCGGCCGAAGTTGACAGGCTTTCCGAAACCGTTCGGCGGCGTCTCGGTACTCGTGCCGGTCGCGCGCCAGGCATCCGGAAGCGAACCAGGCGCGCCCGAGGCCCGGGTCGGCGGCAATCGCGGTTTCGTAATATCGGGCAGCGTCCGCGCCGCGTCCCAGTGCCGCCAGAGCGTCGCCCAGATCGCATCGAAGGCCGGCGTCGGCCGGCGCTAAACGTGCCGCCTGCTCGAGAAACGGTAGCGCCTCGGGGGCGCGTCCTAAGGCGTTCAGCGTTTGCCCCAGCGCCGCCAGCGAGTCGCCGTGGGCCGGCTCCGCATCGAGCGCCCGGCGAAAGCATGCCGCGGCTTCCTCCAACTCGCCGGCCCTCCGGTGCAGGTTCCCCAGGCTGTAATGCGCCGCGGCGAATCCCGTGTCGCACCGCAACGCTTCGCGGTACGCATCGGCAGCTTCAGTTGCCCGGCCCCGCGCCTTCAGCAGATTGCCCAGGTTGAGGAAAAAGCCCGCGGTGACTTCAATGCCGATGGCTCGGCGAAAACTCTCTTCCGCACCCGCCTCATCCCCCGCCGCCGCTAGCGCCAACCCCAGCAGGTTCCAGCAGTGAGCGTGGTCCGGCTTCGCCGCCAGCGCCTGGCGGAACAGGCGGACGGCCGCCTCGCTCCGTCCCGTCTGGTGCGCAATCATCCCCAGCAGGTAGAGCGCGTCCGGCTGGCGCGGATTGTGCAACAGCACGGCCCGATATCTCGCTGCCGCTTCCTCCAGCCGCCCAGCCCGGTGGTGCATCATGGCGTCGTCCAGATCGTCCGCTTCCGTCCCCATTCCGCCCCCAGCTCAGGAATTATACCTTTAACTGCCAATCCGAGCCGCGACCAAGGGGAGCGGTCTTTGCCAGCGCCTCCAGTTGTGCATCGTCGTGCATTCTTCTGCGCCCCCGGAGACGTGAAAAAACAAATAACCCTTTACTTTCTTCATCGGCGTTTGTCGGGGACCATTGTGTTCCGTGTGCATTGACCGCCTGCGCGAAGTGGGCAAGCATGAACCTTTTATGGTACATTGTGCTAGATAAAGTGCAGGATAAAGAGGCTAGATGAGGCCATGGGCCTCTGCCTTGCCAGGCGGGCCCCACGAATAGCCAAACGGGTCACCTCCCGGTTTCCCCGGCGGAAACGTCCCGTCTGTTTGAATGTCCCCGATTTCCCCAGTTGCTGAAACTCCAGTTGCATCGCCAGCCCCATTTATACGGCTCCGGCGGTCGCCAAACCAGAACGATGTTCTCTTCAAGATCCGTTGGCGGGCAGCGGCACCGGCGCAAGTGGTTGAAAAATGAAGAACTGGCAGGAAGCTAAGTTGTTCTTGGCAAGATTCTGAATCCGCCGCTTCTGATCCCGGCGCCGCTTCCTCCGCGGTCTTGGAATCACCTCTTGAGGAAAACAGAAAGCAGTCGTCGCGGGGTTCAGAACCTGATGGAGACGCTCCCGCCCCCGGCGCCGCCGTGTCCGCTACCGATCCGCTGGGTCATTTCTGGCGAGTATACCTGGGATACTCTTGCCAAGCGCCGAAGGACAGTGCCCGTTTCCTCCTTGCCCGGCCCTACTTCGCCTGGATCTGACGGAGGTAGACCAGCAGGGCGTCGGCGCGTTGCCCCGCCGTGTTTGGATCGCCCATCTTCGTGAATATTTTTCCCCAGACCGGCATGGCCTCGGTGCCGTGCGACGGCATCATGTCGAGACCGAGAATGACCTTTTTGATATCTGCTTCGGGGAATTTGCCGGAATGATTGTGGCTGATCCGCGTCAAATCGATGGGCGGGGTCTTGAGCGCGCGCGCAGCGGGACCGTCGCCCTTGCCGTCGCGGCCATGGCACGCGGCGCAGTAGTCCTCGTAGATCGCCTGCCCGTTGAAGGCCGCCTTGCTGGCCGGAGTTTGCGCCGTCCCGCGAGGGGCACCGGCGACGGCAGCGATCAGCAAAGCCGTTAACAGAAGATAAGGAAATGCTAGATCTCTGTTCATGGCGAACATGGTAAACGATTGCCTGCAAAATGGGAAGGCCACCTGTCAGAGACCGCAGTGACCAGTTTGCAATCAACTGCCAAAACTCGCGAGCTGGTCCAGAGCGGGTCGGGACAC
Source organism: Bryobacteraceae bacterium (assembly GCA_049511335.1). Taxonomy (GTDB): domain Bacteria; phylum Acidobacteriota; class Terriglobia; order Bryobacterales; family Bryobacteraceae; genus JBEKYD01. The sequence goes on from JBEKYD010000011.1 coordinate 14,411, forward strand.
TGCCCAGAACGCCGTTTCGGGGCCAGTCGGGCCACGCGCGACTAACATTCCTGCTATGTTCGTAATGTTCGTAGTTGAAACTCTCGCAGGTCCATTCATTGTTTTGGTCGTTTTTGCGTCTCATCCAGAATGTGATGAACCGGCGGGAAAGCGGAGCGAGTGTTTGGGGGTCGCCATGTTCAGGTCGTGCCCCTGGAGGCGATGAAATGATGGACCGGATTGCAGAGGCACCGCCGCGTCCCAATGCGAGGGTTACCGGCGTCGTGTATTTGCTCTACTTTCTGACGGCAATATCCGGCGAGGTCTTCGTTGGCAGGGGCCAGCTTGTTCTATATGACGCCGTCAACCTCATCTCCCACGCGTTCTACATCGCCGTAACGCTGCTCTTCTACTACCTGTTTAAGCCAGTGAACAGGAGCCTCTCTTTGCTCGCGGCGTTCTTCAGCCTCGCGGGATGCGCCAATGATGTACTGAGCCTCTTTAAGCTCGATCCCCACAAAATTAACAGCCTGGTGTTTTTCGGGCCGTATTGCCTCCTGATCGGCTACCTCATTTTCAAGTCGACTTTTCTGCCTCGAATCCTGGGCGCGCTGATGGCGCTTGCCGGTCTGGGCTGGCTGATCTTTTTGTCACCGCTCGCAAGCCATCTGTCCACCGGCCTTAAGGTGCTCGGAATCCTCGCGGAAGCATCGTTGATGCTATGGCTCATCGTGATGGGTGTGAACGTCCAACGCTGGAAGGAGCAGGCCAGCGCGCGGCGCGGTCGGGTGGGGGCCCGCCCGGAGACTGAGGACTCGACGCTCTTGGTAAACCGGCATATCGGAAACTGGCACACACGGGCCGGTGAAGTTTGGAGATTGGAAGAGCCTCGGGCGGATTCCTCCTGGTAAACGCCGGTCCCTGAAAGCGGGCGATGTCGGTTCGGTAGAAGACCACCTGGACGAAACGCCGACTCTGGCTTGTGCCGCCGGTGGTCCGTAGGCGGCGTTTGGAGAAGCCGGGACGCCCTCGGTGCGCTCTTCTTGGGTAGAATCACGCCCCAGCCTTTCCTTCCCCTCCCTGCTGCCAAGCGATTTCGTGCTCTTCGCACCATTCGATGGCGATCTCTTTCAGCGCTTCCAGCCGGAACGCGAACCAATCCTTCTCAATCCGGCGCCGCCGAATCGCACTCTTGAAATTCCGAAATGCGCCGGCGCCGTGGATGGCGTCCAAGAGTTCCCCGCGAATCCGGTCGGATTTGACCGAAGCCGCGAAATCCTCCATGATCGACCACTCGTGAATGTCGAACTGCGAGGGGAGGCTCACGAAGCGGCCGCCCGAAGCGATTTGCTTCGCAGTCTCCCATTCCGGCTTCTGCCAGTCCGGAAGAAGACTCGGTTCCGTGCCTCTCTCCGCCTCGCTCAGAAGTTCGTGGGTGACGGTCTCCACTTGGCCGGTCTCGCAATCGAGGAAGGAGGAGGCGGATTCGAACTGCATTTCCAGCGCCTCGACGATATCTTCCAGCCGAACCGTTACGGGCATTGCTTTGGAACCATCATACGCTTTCTGCCCTGGGTGCTTCACCGATCCGAGGAGGTCGCGGTCTAGGCGCGTCGAACTGAGGCTAGGCTCCTGCCGGTAAATGAGCTGCAAAATGAAAGGAACCCAAGCTACACCAGCACGACCCCGTCTTTGTGGAGCCCCAATACCAAGACTGTAGGCGCTTCCTCCTCCTCGAATCGGAGCTTCGATCCTTCCGACTTCGCCAGCCGGCCGGCGCGCCATCGGGCGGCTGCGGCGGCGATCGCGAGCACGGCGAGCATGCGAACGTACATGCCGGTGTCGGACAAGGCCCGCCACTCATAGATCACGCCGAACATCATCGCCCAGATCAATCCCATCGCGCCCAGGAACACCAGGTGAAACGACGACTTGCCGGGCAGATACGAGCAGGTGAAAGGAATCTTGTGGAAGCCCTGCAGGCCAAGCTCGGCCAAGAGAATGCCCCAAAGCGCCAGCACCACCAGGTGCTCCGCCGCCAGCCGCCACGGCCACATATAGAGATACGCCGCCGCCGACATCAACCAGACAGGCGCCACGGCCAGCACCAATAGCGAGCGGCGGCTGGCGGCGAGGCAATCGGCGGGGCCGCGAATCGCCGTCAGGCGGAAAATCCAATTCGCGCGCAACGCCATCGGCATGGCGAATACCACCCGCACTCCGAGCAGGCAGAAACACATCATCACCACGCTGGCCAGCAACAGACCCGGGTTGGCCTGGTTATGCGGCATGGCCGGCAGGCGAGCCGCTCGCTGCCGCTCCTCGACCATCGCCTTCATGAGGCCCACGATAAGAGTGAAGCCCAGGCCGAGATAGAACGCCAGAATCATGCGATGCTGGCGGCTGCGGAACAAGGAGCGGATGCTGAACAGCACCACGGCGGAATGGAGCAGATTGCCGAACCGCGGCGTCCAGTGGAAACCGTGCACGCCGGGTACGATGTCCGGTTCTTCCACGATCATGCGCAGGGTGCGGCGGTACGACAACCAAAACGCCGTGCCGGTTCCCGCAATGGCGATCACAAGACCAATCAGCGCCCTCTGCGCCAGTGCGGCGACTACCGCCTGAGCGGCCGCCGGCGCGGACCCGTTCCAGTTGTGGAACAGGGCCAGGAACCAATACGTCGGCAAGCATGCGAGCGCGTGTTGGTTGCGCGCCGCTACGAAGGCGGCCGGCGAGGAAAGCGGAGGCTCGAAAAGAAACACACTCAGAAAGAGGCAAAATGTCGCCATCTGCAGCAGCCCCGAAAGGCGCAGAAACCAGCGCCGCGGCAATTGCGCCGCCAGGCCTTGCACGGCCAGCACCGAGCAGAGCAGAAACGCGCCCGCCGCGAACATGGTGACCCAGTACGTCAGCAAAGCGCGAACGAGGCCCACAAAGCCGGAATCCGGCGCGCCGAAATAGAGCGGCCAGACCATGCCGCTCAACGCGTTCAGCGCGGTCACGGTGAGGCCCAGCGACACCGCCAGTGCGGCCACTTTGGCCAGGAAGATGGTGCTGGCGCGAACCGGCAGCGGCCCGAGCACCATCACGTCGCGCCGGTCCGGAAAGGTGGAATCCCAGCTCAGCACGGCGAACACCCCCACCGTCAGCATGGTGAGAGCGATGAGCATGTGTTCCGCTTGCCAGATTCCAGCCGGAGATTGGCTGGGCATTCTGGGATCATTGCCGAACATGAGAGCACCCAGCGTGAGAACGGCGCTGATAAACAGCAGCAGGCCGGCGAACTGCCCCAGCAGCTTGGTGGTATCGCCCTGCGCCGACAGCAGCTCCAGATCCACCATGCGGAAGAGGAACTCGCGATAGAGAACACGGAAAGAATCGGTCGGTTTCATCATGCGCACACCTCAGGCCCGGATCAGGTCGGCGATCTGCCGGGAAATTCCCACGGTATCCTGCTCCACGGCAAGCTGCGAGAAGATGCCTTCGAGCGTCGGCACCGCCATCAGCGTGCGAAGGTTTTCGATGGAATCGGCAGCCACTACTTTGCCGCGGTGCAGAATCACCACTCGCGACGAGACGCGCTCTACGGTTTCAAGCTCGTGCGAGCTGAACAGCACGACCTTGCCGCGCGCGGCGAGCTCCTGGATCAGGCTGCGCAAGACCAGCCCGGTGCCGACGTCGAGCCCGGAAAACGGCTCGTCGAGCAGAATCAGATCGGGATTGTGCAGCAGCGCGGCCGAAAGCAGGATCTTCTGCCGCATGCCTTTGGAGTAGGACGAGATCGGCACGTGGCGGTCGCCGTGGAGCGAAAACAGGTGCAGCAGGCCGTCGATGCACTCGGCCGCCGGCTTGGTGGCGAGGCCGCGCAGTTGTCCCACCATTACCAGGTATTCCAACCCGGTGAGATGCGGATACAAATGCGGCTCTTCCGGTACGTAGCCCATACGCCGCTTGAACGCCATCAGGTCGCGCTCGATCGGCTGGCCGTCGAACAGGATCTTGCCCGAAGTGGCCTCCATCAGCCCGGTGATCATTTTCATGGTGGTGGACTTGCCCGAGCCGTTACGCCCGAGATAGCCGGTGATCTCACCAGCTTGCGCCGTGAAGCTGACGTTATCCACCGCGACGATGCCGGTGAAGCGTTTGGTTACGTTGCGAAGTTCGAGCATGAGAGATTACTCCTTCGGCGAGGACGTTGACAGTGCCGGCAACCGCTCCCTGACGGTCGCGGCTCTGACTCGCGCAGTAGGCACTGTCAGGGAGCGGTTGCCGGAAGCGTTCCACCATTCACCCTATTCCTCCCGCAAGGCCAGCAGCGGATCGATGGTGCTGGTTCGCCGCGCGGGCAAATAACATGCCACGACCGCCACCAAAATGAGCAGCGCCGGGACGCCGAACGTCATCACCGGGCTGGCCGAGTCCCGATGGAGGAACTGGGCCATGGGAGCCGACGTCGCCACCATGGCGCGATGGAGCCCGTAGGCCGCGGCCCAGCCGAGCACGCCGCCGATCGACACCATCACCACTCCTTGCCGCATAATAAGCGCGAGCAACTGTTCCCGCCGCGCGCCCAGCGCCATGCGGATGCCGATTTCCTTGCGGCGCTGCTGGACCGCCTGAGCGGTCACTCCCGCCAGGCCCAGGGACGCCAGGACCAACCCGAACAGGCCGAAAGGCAGGTAGATGGCCGACGCGACCCGCGCGGAGATGTCCGTCTCGGCGAGGTACTGCCGCACGGTTTTCAGATCGAACGGGGTGAGACGCGGATCGATGGCTGCCAACGCCTGCCGCAATCGCTTATCGTCCAGTTGGCGGCTGCGCACGACGACAGTCACGCCGCGCGACGGCGCGTAGCGGAGGTCCTTCAGGGTCATGGGCAGGAACATGGTAGCGACCGGCGCGTTTCTGAAGAAGACCGGCATGTCATAGCGCACCACGCCCGCCACCTGAAGCATGTTGCCGCCCCGGCGAATGCGGCGGCCGAGCGGATTGGCGTTGCCGAACAGCTCGCGCGCGGCGGTCTGATTGAGCACGGCCGGCAGCAACGCGGCGAGCGCCGGATCCGATCGCAAGTCGCGCTCGTTGAATTCCGAGCCCGCGATCACGGTTGCGCCCAAGGCGGCGAAAAATCCCGGGCCAACCGTCTCCACAACCGTCATGTGAACGGATTCCGGCGATGCCGCCCCGGCGGACGGGACCGCTACCGAGCTGGTGGGTATGGCTTCGGTAAGCAGCAGTTGACTGCTCAAGGAGGCGCTCTCCACTCCACCGGTTCGCGCCAACGCCTCGCGCAGGCCGATGAACATTTCGGCCGATTGTTCCGGCGTCAGCCCGTCGCGGGCCGGGTCGATCGAGAACACGGCGAGAGGCGCGGTGTCGAACTGGGGTTGGCGGGCCATGCCAAACCGCAATCCCACCAATACGTACGTCATGATCAGAACCAGCGCGGTTGCCGCGGCTACCTGGTAAACCACGAAAAGATTGCGCAAACCGAAACGCCGATGGCGGCCGAATGCGACGACAATGTTGGTCTTGAGCGCCGCGGCCAGATCGGGGCGCGTGACGGCGAGGGCGGGCATCAATCCGAAACCGATGCCTGCCAGGCTGGAGATGACGAAGACCAGAACAGCCACGCGGAAATCCGGGTACCACTCGAGTCCGGGCGGCGGCGGGGGACCGATCTGGAACCGGCTGATGACGAGACGAAGCAGGAGGGCGGTGCCGGCGAAGCCCCCGGCGCCGCCGAGAACTGCCAGAATCAGGCTCTCTGTCAGCAACTGGCGGATGAGCCGCCAGCGTCCGGCGCCCACCGAGAGCCGGATCGCGATTTCTTTCGACCGCGCGCTGCCTCGCGCCAGAATCAGCCCGGCCAGGTTGGCGCACATCACCGAGACGATCAGGGCGACCAGGAACCCGTAGAAGGTCAGGATCATGACGCGGCCCTCGGCGGGAATTGGCATTGTGGCGCCGGCGTCAATCAGGCGCACGAGGCGCGTCTTCTTGTTGCGTTCGGAGGGGCTGCGCCACTGCCGCGTTTGCGCGTCGAGTTCGCCTTCGGCGCGAGCGCGACTGACGCCCGGCGCGAGGCGCAGCAGCACCGTGACGGCGGGTTTGCCGGCTCGATGGAGAAGGTCATCGCCCAATTCCGGCGCAACCGATGCATCGGCCGTGATGGGGATGAAGATATCGGACGGATTCGGGGTAGGGAATACGCCGAAGAACTGCTTGGGTCCGACGCCGACAATGGTGGCGCGACGGCCATTCACCCGCATGGTTCTTCCTGCTACCCTGAGGTCCGCGGCGAAATGCGAGCGCCAGAAATGCTCGCTCAGCACCACCGAGGGCTCGGCGCCAGGCGGGTCTAGCACAGGGTCGAAGAACCGGCCCACGAGCGGCTTTCACTCCCAAGATTGCGAAATATTCCGGCGAGACGAGCTGGCCGTAAATCCGCTCGCCATGCGCGCCGTTTACGCCGTCCGCATGCTCCAATGCAAAACCGAAGGGAACCGGCCCGATAAAAGCGCTTGCCGTGAAGCCGCCGGAGTTCCGGTCCCGGTACTTTTCGAATTCCGGATACGTGACGGGCGCTTCCAGGCTGGTGAGCCGTGCCGGTTCCCTCACGCCGGGCAAAGGGCGCAGAAACATCCGGTTGACGACGGTGAACATCAGGCTGCACAAGCCGATGCCCAGGGCGATGGTGAGCACACTCACCAGGGTGAAGCCGAGGCTTTTGCGCATGCCGCGAAGGGAGTAGCGAATGTCGAACAGGAGCGATCCCACCCAGGGCAGCCCGCGCTGGTCCCAAACGCCTTCCTTGGCCGATGTGACGCTGCCGAAGCGGACGGCGGCGAGCCGGCGCGCTTCCTCCGGCGACAGGCCCGAGCGCAGATTCTCGGCCTGGGCCAGTTCCAGGTGGGCGGCGATTTCCTCTTCCATTTCGCGGTCGAGGTCAGGGCCGCGGCGCACTCCGGCGAGCCTCTGCCAAAGCTCGCGCGGGGTCATCTTTTGCCTCCTTCGGCGGGCGCCAGCACGCGGCCAATCATGGCCGAAAGCCGTTGCCAGTAAGAGGTCTCCTCCACCAGCCGTTTGCGTCCGGAGCGGGTAATCGAGTAATACTTGGCCTTCCGGTTATTGTCGGATGCGCCCCACTCGGCGGCGATCCATCCGCGGTGTTGCAGCCGCACCAGCGCGGCGTAGATGGTGCCCTGGTTCAGCAGCACCTCGTCGCCGGAGAGGGTTTCGATGCGCCGCGCGATGCCATAGCCGTGCAGCGGCCCCATCGAATCGAGCGTCCGAAGAACCAGCAAATCCAGCGTTCCCTGCAGCAGATCGAGCTTCGAACCCATGCGGTTCCTTCCTGTGGTACTACCACACGAGTATATCACCGGACGTGTGGCGTGTCCACAGGAGAATTGGAGCCGCTATGACCTTGCCAGCCGCTTCCGCAGCCAGTAAACGACGACCTGGCAGAAAGGCTCCAACTCGCCAGTGTCCGATTCGCCGTTCCATTGCCGAAGCCACTTTTCCAGGGTCGCTCGCGACAACTCGCCGCTTTTGGCCAGCGTGGCCTGGAATGCACTCAGAACGCTCTTGCGGTTGTTCTTGAGAAAAGGCAGGTTGAGGTTCAGCACATCCTTGATCTCAGCATCGAAAGCCGGGTCGCCGGAGACTATGGTTCCGTCACCCAAGTACCGGACCCCGTCTTCCACCCGATGCGCCGGGTTCGCAGGATTTCGCGAGAGGTCGCGATCGCCCTTCCTGGTGTCGCAGTGTTGGTCCTTTCGGGCACGCCCCTCATTTCCCATGCATGCGCCGAGCAAATTAGAGTAGTCGAGCTGCTCGCGGCTGTAGTTTGCCTGGCAGTGCCAGTGCTCGATCTTCATTTCGCCCGGTTCCGCGTGAATTCGCGAGAGGCAGTAGCAGCAAAGCCCACGCTGATCGCTGACGAGGTGGGTCCTCAACGTATCCTTGTCTCGATAGCCATCGAAATCCGCGCCCGGCGCAGCGCGGTGCTGGACGAGGCTGTTCGGCTCCCTGCCCTTCGCAATCCCCCTCATACCTTCGATTCGAGAAACGTCATCAATGCGCGTGCCCGTGTCACTTCGGGATCGCCCGAGCCGAGCTTGGTCTCGACCTCTGCCACCAGCCGCTTGGCACTGTCGAACTGTTCGTCATCGATCGCCCTGAATAGCCGTTTCAGAAGCTCTCGGACCACGTCGTCTCGGGACGCGGTGCCCATCACCTCTTCCAGAACGCGGCTGGAATCGATGCCGAACGAGCGCGGAGGGGTGGTTGTCTCACCGCCGTCCAGCAGCATGACCTCTTCGGGTTGCGCCTCGCCAATCAACTGCGGCGAATGCGTGGTCGCTATGAACTGAACGGACGGAAAGGTGGCCTTCAGGTCGCGAATCACGCGCCGCTGCCACTTTGGATGGAGATGGAGATCTAACTCGTCGATCATTACGACGCCCGGCGTGCTCCGGAGCGCGTCGTCGGTCAGATGAGGGTTTAGCGTGGATGCCCTCGCGGCCAAATCGCCAACCAGGGTGAGCATGATCCGCTGCCCATCGCTCAGGTTCCAGCGGAGCTGAGGCCCGTGCTCGTCCAGGACGACGACAAGGTCCTTGTATCGGCCGTCATAATAGAGGGACGTGGCTCCCTCCACGCAATTCTTAACGGCGCTCTTCACTACGCGGAGGGCGACGGTGTCCTCCCTCGGTTGCAGAGAGGCTATAGACTGATCGCGGATCCAATCGATCAACGCCTTTTCCTGGATTGTGAAATTAAGGCAATCGCGATAGCCATCGAATCTCGACGGCCTTGCGCCGTTTGCCTCAATCTTGCGCGCGTGATGACCCTTCTCGATCCACCGTCGCTCCGTGCCGTAATTGCAAATGAGCGGCAGCGTAATCTCCTCGCCGGCTCTCACCCGCCCTTCGGCTTCGCTGGCAACTTCGCGGATAGCCCGGGTATCTGCGGTTGTGGTGCGGCCACCCTCGCGTTGCAACTCCCGGGCCCAACTAATGCGCGTCCCCATTACCAAGCCGTTGCTCTCGATTCGCGATGGGAACTGCTTTTCAAAAGTGTAGCTGTCCAAGTGGCCGTGCGCGGCGACCCGGACCTCTTCTTGGTCGATGCCCGGCCCTGTAGCGGGACCATGGAGGCCGAGGAACCAGCTACCAACCGAAACGGCGAGCGCGTCGAGCACCGAGGTTTTTCCCGTAGCGTTGTCGCCGACGAGGAGATTGAAGCGAGGATTGAAGCGGAACGCCCGATGCTCGAAACCGTTAAAGTTCTTGATCGTCAGATCGTCAATCCGCATCTCGATTTTCCGCCTGTCGCTTCATAGCTTAGCGAATTGGCACCGTGGAGAGCCAGTGCGTTATTCGAGGGCCGCTGACCGGCTATGCGATGACTGGCGCCCACGCTACCTGGACCCATGAAAGGGTGGAATCCCCCGGCTCAGAACGCCAGGGGAACGGCCGGTTTTCCCGCCAATCGCTGCGCGATATGGTGGCCCAGCAAATCCGCAAAGCTTCCGCTGCCGCCGATCGACGTGTTCGACAGGACCACGGCGGCGTAGTCGCCTTTGGGATTGAAGAAGACATAGCTGCTGTAGCCGCCGGTGGCGCCGTTGTGCCAATAGGTTCCGGTATCGGTTTCATACAGCCAGACGAGCCCTATCCGCAGGCCGGGCGCCGCGTCGGCGCGAAGCTCGTGGGTTTCGGCCAGGGCCGCCGCAAGCTTGGGGTTCGAAAGTTTCTCCGGGTGGAGTTGCGCTTCCAGGAAGGTGAGCATGTCGCCGGCCGTGGATCGAATCCCGCCGGCGCCAGCCAGCGCAACCAGGTCCCAGGCGTGGGCCGGCCGGTGTTCCGCGTCATGGCCCGGAATAAACCGGCGTTGCTGCTCGGGTGAGAGGGAAATCGTGGTCTCCTTGAGACCGAGCGGTCCGGTGACCTCTTGGGCGAGCAGATTCGGATAGGAAGTGCCCGCACGGTTCGACAGCGCCTGGCCCAAAAGGCCAACGCCCAGGTTGCTATATAGAAACGGCGGGTTCGCGGGTTTCGCGACGCCTTGCTTCGAGAGAAAAGCGTAGAGCTGGGTGGGGCCGTAATCGGCGTAGGGATTGGCCGGATCGGCGGGGTGAAAATTATCGGGCATGCGGGGCAGGCCGGAATGCTGGATCGCCAGGTCGAGGAGGGTGATTTCCGCGCCGGCCGGCTTGGACACGGTCCCCTCCGGCAGGAATTCCCGCACCGGATCGTCGAACTTCACCTTTCCTTGCCCCACCATCTCCGCCAGGATCAGCGCGGTGAAGGTTTTGCTGACAGAGCCGATTTCGAACATCGAGTCCGGAGCAGCCGCTCCAAGGACAAAGACGCGCCGGACACCGTGAGCGACCACTCCGATCGCAATGCCCGCACCGGTTCCGGGCGCCAGCGCCCCGGCTGTCAGCGCAGTAGCTTGCCTTTCGAAATTCAGAGGCTGCGAAGTGCCCTGCGTCCATGTTCCGGCCAGCGTTTTGCCGTCCTCGGAGAGCTTGCCGCTCCAGTGGCCTTGCACCTTGGCGACATCGAACGCGAAATCGCTTCCGGCAAGCCTCACGTTGGCGCATTCCCAGTCGAACGCGTGCTGATCCACGCTATCGAGCGCGCAGTACTCCCGGCCGGTGTTGTCGCTTTTGACCTTGATCTGGGCGCGCAGCGATTGGCCGGCGGAGTGGAGCGTTCCCAGCCAGACGCCATCCACGGGCGAGGGTTTGGCCGCCGCCGTGAAAGTGTCGCGCGCAAAGCGGAGCGGCAGCGGAGTTCCCTGGTCCCAAGTGCCGGAGAGGGCCCCATCGTCGCCGACGGTTCCCTTCCAGGCGCCGCGCACCGCCGGCACGCTGAAGCTGAGGTCATGTCCGTCGAACTGGAAGTTCTGGCACGGAATGGCGATCGCGCCCTGGTCGGTACTGTCCAGAGTTCCGGTCAGCGTACCACCGGGGGCAGCCACGACATGCAGCTTGAGGTGCAGCGGCCCGAGTGTGCCGGCGTAATCTCCGGCGATATTGGGCTTCTGTTCATCAACGGCAGCCGATGCTAAGAGCGCGGCAAGGGAAAGCCAGAGGAAGAGTAATGTGCGCATAAAGTCTCTCGCGCCATTCTAACCTCTCGCCAGCGCGGCGAGAGCCTGCAATTCAATAGAGATCGCTGTCGGCTAGAATGCGGAGCGTGCTATGAGAGGAATTCCATCCTGTTTGGCCATCGTCGCCATCGGCATTTTGAGCGCGGCGGAAGCCGGCTTCCTGCTCGACCCCGGGAATCCGTTCTGGAATGAAGCCGCGCCCGAGACGTACCGGGCGCGTTTTGAAACCACCAAGGGCAGTTTCGTTCTGGAGGCTACGCGCGCGCTGGCTCCTCACGGCGCAGACCGATTCTACAACCTGATTCGCGCCGGCTTCTATGACGACTCGCGCTTCTACCGCGTGATCTCCGGGCGATTCGTGCAATTCGGCATCGCGGGCGACCCCAAGATCGCCTCGCTCTGGCGCGACCGCCGGATTCCGTCGGACCCCGAACGCGCCCACAATCTTCGCGGCTCGTTCGCTTTCGCCATGGTGACTCCGGACGCGCGTACCACTCAGATCTTCATTGCGACTGGCGATATGACCGCGCAGGACGGCGCCGGGTTCGCGCCTTTCGGCAGAGTGGTGGAAGGCATGGACGTGCTGGAGCGCCTCTATGCGGGCTATGGAGAGCAGTCGGGCGGCGGCATGCGGGCCGGGCGGCAGGACAAGCTGTTCGGAGAGGGGAATCGATACCTGGATCGGAACTTCCCGCAATTGGACAAACTGATTCGGGCGGTCATTCTGCCGGCTCGCTAATGTTGTGCGCCATGTAGAGGAGCGATTATGTTTTGGGCCGCGCGACGGCCTACAAGGGCTCCGCCCTTGAATTGGGCAAGCTAAAGCGTGCCCCGCCCCTGGAGACAGCCGTCCCGGCGGGGTAATAGGCTCCGTTTTAAGGGTTTGGATGCATGACTCTAAATGGAGTGGCTGTGGCTGGAACTACGTTACCGAATTGCCCGTACAATACTCCTTGTGGGATCCGTCCAGCACGTAGATCGTTCATTAGTGCGTTCTGATGGGTTATATGGTGGACGCTCTCGATTCGGCGGTAAACTGGGGCTATGGGTACGGTACCCGAGAGGCAGACCGAGGACTTCCGGCTAGACCGCACGCAATTTTCCGTCGGTCGCTTGGGGGATCCGGACGACGCACTTGGTTATTGGTTGTCCCGTCCGGTCGAAGAGCGGCTGCGGGCGCTGGAACGCTTGCGTAGGATTTCTTATGGCAACACCGTCGCTTCCGGACGACTTCAAAGAGTTCTTGAAGTTGCTCGACTCGAACGGCGTTGAATACCTGCTGATCGGCGGGTACGCAGTCAACGTTCACGGATACGTCAGGACAACCAACGATCTGGATCTTTGGGTCAGCGTCAATCCGGAAAACGCAGCCAGAATCGATCGCGCGCTTCGCCAGTTCGGGTTCGCCGCGGCAGAGCTGACTTCCGACCTGTTTCTGACCCCGAATAACGTGGTCCGCATGGGTCTGCCGCCCATCCGGATTGAGATCCTCACTTCCATCTCCGGCGTCGAATTCGAACCGTGTTACGCGGAAAAAGAGATGATCCGGATTGAGGAAATGGCGGTTCCAGTGATCAGCCTGGCTCGTCTGCGCGAAAACAAAGCGGCCAGCGGGCGGGCGAAAGACCTGGCGGATCTGGAGAATCTGCCTCGTTAGCTTCCGTGGCCGACATCCCCCGGCGTTTCTCCTTCTCTGGAACTTCCGCCTATTCGTCTCCGTTATACTTTTATTGAGCTAGATGCTTCGTTATCTGCCGCTGATTTTGAAGAATTGTTGGCGCAACCGGCGCCGGACGATTCTCACGGTGGCCTCGATCGGCGTATCGATGTGCCTGTTGGGCGTGATGATTGCCATGTTTCACGCCTTCTATTTGAGCGACCCGGCCCCGGCCCAGGCCCTGCGGCTGGTGGTCCGCAACCGCATTTCGCTGGCGCAGGCCTTTCCCCTCTCGTACCGAAATAACATCGAGCACGTGGGCGGGGTTCGGGAAACCATGATCTATAACTGGTTTGGCGGCACATATAAGGATAGCCGCGACCCCAAAAACCAGTTCGCGCGCTTCGCCATCGAGCCCGAGAGGCTGTTTACGGTCTTTGGGGAATATCGGATCCCGCAAGATCAGAAACAGGCATTTCTGAAAGAGCGCGCCGCGTGTATCATCGGCCGCGACCTCGCCAACTCGGTGCAGCTCCACATCGGCGACCGGATTCACATCGTCGGCGACGTCTATCCGGGCGACTTCGACTTTACCGTCCGCGGAATCTTCGACAGCCCGGAGGCCAGCGATGTGATGTATTTCAACAAGGAATATCTCGATCAATCGTTGCCCGAGCGGCGCCGCGGCAACCTAAGCATGCTCTATGTCTTGATCGACGATCCCTCCCATTCCGCAAGCGTGGCGCAGGCCATCGACGACGGATTCCGCAACTCCACGGCGCAGACGAAAACCGAAACCGAGCAGGCGTTCGTGGTGAGTTTCCTGTCCCTGCTGGGCAACGTCAAATTGCTGCTGCTGGGAATCTCCGCCGCCGTGGTCTTCACCATTTTGCTGGTCTCCGCCAATACCATGGCGATGTCGGTGCGCGAGCGCGTGCGCGAAGTGGGCGTCCTGAAGACGCTGGGCTTCACGCCCGAAGCCGTGCTGGGACTGGTGCTGGGGGAAGCCGTGACCATTTCGCTCGTCGGCGGCGCCATCGGATATTTTATCTCGACTTTTCTGATGCGAGGTGTCGCCAAGAGCCCGTTCGGCGGTTTCCTGCCGCCTATGAGCGGGTTCAACCCCGGAGTTGCGCTCACCTGTGTTGCCACTGCCGGAGCAATCGGGCTCTTCAGCTCACTGGTTCCCGCGTTAAACGCTTCTCGGATCTCCATCGTGGAAGCCCTGCGGAGCACGGATTAGCGCTATGTCGATTCCCCTGGCTTACAACTTGCGCAACCTGGTGGTCCGCAAAACCACCACCGTCATGACCGCGCTCGGCATCGCCCTGACGGTGGCCGTGTTGCTGGCGATTCTGATGATGGTACACGGCCTCCAGGCAACTCTGGCTTCTTCCGGCGACCCTCTCAACGTGCTGGTGGTGCGCCACGGCTCGGATTCCGAGCTGGTCAGCAATTTCCGGCGGACGCAGTTTCAGGACTTGAAATTCAAGCAGGGTATCGCCGCGGGCCCCGATGGCCAGCCGCTGGCGTCGCTCGAAGTCGTCTCCTTGCTGAGTCTGCCAAGCGTGGACAACCCGGCGGGAAACAACATTACGCTCCGCGGCCTGTTGCCGGTGGGCAAGAGCTTGCGTCCCGCCGTCCACTTGCTGAGCGGGCGTTGGTTCGAAACGGGCAAGCCGGAGATGGTGGTTGGCAAATCCGTCGCCAGCCGCTACCCTGACGCGCAAATCGGCAAGAGAATTGCTTTCGGGCGCGGCCAATGGGTGGTGGTGGGTGTGATGGACGCGGGCGCCGGCGCCCAGAATAGCGAGATCTGGGCCGACTTGAACCAGGTGGCGAGTGAATTGAGCCGGACCGAAGTGCTCAGCTCGGCGCTGGTGCGTGCTCCCGATGCGGTTACCGCCAAAGCGCTGGTCAACAGCATTGAAAGCGATCAGAGGCTCGATCTGCACGCCATCAGCGAGCAGGAGTATTACGACCAACAGACCGGCAACGCCAAGCCGGTGGAATACGCCGGCATTTTCGTGGCGATCGTGATGGGTATTGGAAGCAGTTTTGCGGCCATGAATACCATGTATGCAGCGGTAGCGCGCCGCGCGCGGGAAATTGGCACGCTGCGCGTTCTGGGCTTTTCGCGGGGCAGCATTCTGCTGAGCTTCTTCCTGGAATCGGTGTTGCTGAGCGCGCTGGGTGGGTTGGTGGGGTGCCTCCTGGTGCTGCCGTTCAACGGTTACACCTCGGGGATCGGCAACTCGGCGTTTTCCGAAACCGCCTTCGCTTTCCGCGCCACGCCGGAGATTCTCGCAACCGGCTTGATTTTCGCCATTGTCATGGGAGGCCTGGGCGGCTTTTTCCCGGCCCAATCGGCGGCGCGCAAACAAATTCTCACCGCCTTGCGGGAGTCTTAATTGAAGCCAGTATGGACGCCGAACTCAAGAGTCTGAAAATCGACCGCGGCAAGCGCCGCAGTGCCAATGGCGGGCGCCGTACGGCCTGGATCGTGGCGACGGTGGTCCTGCTGGCATTGGTGGTGGGCGGCTGGAGCCTGATCGGATCGCGGCTCAATCCGCCCGCCGATGTCACCATCGCGCGCGTGCGCGCCGTGAGCGCCGGCTCCGTCCCCCAAGGCGTCGTGCTCAACGCCACCGGCTATATCGTGGCCGCGCACAAGATCGAGCTGGCCGCCAAAGTCATCGGCAAAGTGAAGTGGATCGGCGTGGATAAGGGCGACCGGGTAGCCGAAAATCAGGTTCTGGTGCGCCTGGAAGACGAGGAATACCAGGCGCAGTTGCAGGAAGCCAGGGGGCAGCTTGCCAATCTGGAAGCGCGGCTGGCCCAGGCCATGCACGGATCCCGGCCGGAAGAGATCGCGCAGGCGCTGGCCAACCTCAACTCCGCCAAAGCCGACCTGGACAACGCCAAGGTTACCCTCGATCGCGACCGGGATCTGGTGAAGGAAGGCCTCATGGGCAAGCAGGCGTTGGACGATGCGCAAGGCCGCTACGACGGCGCGGTTCACAAAGTGGATTCGTTCGATAAGAGCTACGTGCTGGCCAAGCTCGGGCCCCGCCAGGAAGAGATCGATTCCCTGCGCGGGCAGGTGGAACAGGCCAAGGGCGCTCTGGCCTACGCCGAAAACAACTTGGCGAACACCGTCATCCGCTCTCCGGTAACCGGCACCATTCTGGAGCGTGAGGTGGAGAGGGGCGAGTTCGTGACCAACAGCAACGTGGGCGACCGGGGCGCTAAAGGCTACGTGGTCTCGCTGGCCGACCTGAACGATCTCGAAGTCGAGCTCGACATCAGCCAGAACGATTTCGCCAAGCTGCGCTCCGGCCAGCATGGCACCGTTACCACGGACGCGTTTCCGGATCGCAAATACGACGGTTTCATCAAGGAGATTTCACCGGAGGCGAACCGGCAAAAGGCGACCGTCCAGATCAAAGTGAAGGTGGTGCGGCCGGACGAGTATCTGCGGCCCGAGATGAACGCCAGCGTGGCTTTCGTCGCCGACCAAAAGCCGGGCGCCGCCTCGGAGGTTTCCCGGCCGGTGGTGCTGGTGCCCGCGGCGGCGGTGCGCGACGGGGCGGTGTTTGTGGTGCTTGACGACAAAGCTGTGCGCCGCGCGGTGAAGACCGGGGAAACCAGCGGCGCCAACGTGCGCATCGTGGAAGGGCTGATCGGGGGCGAGGATTTGATTCTCGATCCGCCGGCCACGCTCAAGAATGGCGACAAGGTACGCAGGAAAGGGTAAGAACGCGTGAGCGAGTTGATCATCGAGACCAAGAACCTGGGCAAGGAGTTTTTGCGGGACGAGTTCCGCGTGGTCGCCCTGAAGGATGTGAACGTGCACGTGGCCAAAGGCGAGTTCGTCTCGCTGATGGGGCCATCCGGCTCGGGTAAGTCCACCCTGCTTCATTTGGTGGCGGCCATGGACCGGCCAACCACGGGCGAGATTCGCGTGCTCGGCCACGACCTGCGCGAGCTGAACGATCGCCAGATCGCCCACTGGCGCAACGAAAACGTGGGATTTGTCTTTCAGCAGTTCAACCTCATTCCGGTGCTGACCGCGCTCGAAAACGTGGAGCTGCCGCTGAAGCTGACCAACCTGAATAAGACGGAACGCCTGGAGCACGCCGCCACGGCGCTCAAGCTGGTGGGGCTGGGCGACCGGTTGCGGCATTTTCCCCGCCAGCTTTCCGGCGGCCAGGAACAGCGCGTAGCTATTGCCCGCGCCATCGCCACCGATCCGGCTTTGATTCTGGCGGACGAGCCTACCGGGAATCTGGATGCCGCCTCCGCCCTGGAAGTGCTCGAAATTCTATCCAAGCTCAACCGCGATTTTGGCAAGACCGTGGTCATGGTCACCCACGATCCGCACGCCGCCCGCTTCGCCACTCGGACTTACCATTTGGAGAAAGGAGAGTTGCTGGCGGCGTAAGGAGGCGGAGGGCGCGACCCCGCGGCGGGGGATGGTGCTACAATTCACGCGGGGAGTTTTTG
Organism: Bryobacteraceae bacterium; assembly: GCA_049511335.1. Classification (GTDB taxonomy): domain Bacteria; phylum Acidobacteriota; class Terriglobia; order Bryobacterales; family Bryobacteraceae; genus JBEKYD01. Next base: position 31,683 of record JBEKYD010000011.1, read on the forward strand.
GGTTGCGATTCGTTACATTTTCCATAAAAGGCAGACCAATAAGCCGGGAAGAACCCACCGAGGCCGGCGCCCTTCTGGACGGCCGCGTAGTGAGCCTTCGGGGGGCCGGATTTGCCGATTTGCTGGGAGTGATTGCCGGCGGAGAGGACGCATTGGGGCGAGCCCGGCGCTGGGTGACCCATGCGCCCACCGGTTCGGTTTTTGACCGGGACACGGTGCGCCTGACGGCGCCGATCGCGCGGCCTGGAAAAATCATCTGCATCGGCCTGAACTACCGCGATCACGCCGCCGAAGCACATCTGGAGCTTCCCTCCGTTCCGACCGTCTTTTCCAAGTTCGCGACCGCGGTGATCGGTCCCGGCGAGGCTATCGTGCTGCCGCGCAACTCCACCAAGCCGGATTACGAGGCCGAATTCGCGGTCGTGATCGGCCGCCGCGCGCGCCACGTTTCCGAAGCGGACTGGCGCTCGTGCGTGTTCGGCTACACCATTCTGAACGACGTGAGCGCGCGCGATTTCCAGACCGCCACCAGCCAGTGGATGATGGGCAAGACGTTCGACACTTTCGCTCCCTTCGGTCCGGCCATCGTGACCGCCGATGAGATTGCCGATCCCCACAATCTGCGGATCTCGCTCGCCATCAACGGTGAGACTCTGCAGGATTCGAATACTTCGAACCTGATCTTCGGCGTGCCGCAGTTGATCGCTTTCCTGTCGAGTGTGTTCACCCTGGAGCCCGGCGATCTGATCTCCACCGGCACACCAGCCGGAGTCGGATTCGCCCGCAAACCTCCGCGCTGGCTGCGCCCCGGCGACAACGTCAGCATCAAGATCGACGGCCTGGGCGAGCTGGTGAACCCGGTGGTGGCCGAGGCTTGAGCGGCTGCTACAATTGAAGCAACCGCGCGCCCGTAGCTCAGGTGGATAGAGCGGCTGGCTTCGAACCAGTAGGTCGGGAGTTCGAGTCTCTCCGGGCGCGCCAGAAACTCAAGTTGTTTCAGTTGATTGCAGCGAATTCAGCGCGCCCGGCTTCGGCAGCGATTCCCGGATTGCGCCCAGATTTGTGCCCACCCTTTTCCCGCGTCCTTTTCCATCGCATCGAGAATCGTCTGCGCTTGCGGGTGTACGTACCGCTTCGTGATGTTCATGTCTCGGTGTCCGGCGAGGTGGGCCAGGGTCCAGGGTCCATGTGCGGCGCCCAGCGGGTGAGGCGCGTATGCCGCAGTGTGTGCAGCTCCATCAGATTTTCCCATGTTTGTAGACTGCCATAGCTCGGCGCTCCTTCTCCTCTTCGAGTTCCCGCCTCAGTTGCTCTTGCCGATCCGCCGGTAACTTCCCTAGTTCGGTTTTCAGTTCGGCCACCTTCCGCTCGAACCATGCCTGATCCTTCTTCAACGCCCTGGGGCTCTTCGCCTCGCTAGATCGTTCTCTCATAGAGAAATGCCAAAATCTTCCAGGTCTTTGACCATCTCCACGTACTCCGGATATCGTAAGATCGCCCCATCGGAATAGTTGTTGGCGTCATCTTCGGCAGAAGCAGGCTCATTCTTGCGCCACAACCCACGCTCCTTTTCCTGCCAAACATGGCGCATTTCGTGTGCAATGTTCTGGATCAATACAACGCCATCAAGCTCCACGGAAACGAGGATCTCATTCCTAAAATCGAATGGCGTGAGACCTAGGAAGTTAGCATCGTCGTGAAAGCAGTCGCATTGGAACGGCTGATTGGTTTCCTTTTCCCGTCTGTGGGCTTCGCGCTCTTCTCTTTCGGCAATTTCCCACGGTTCGGGAGTTATCCACTGGATCGAGGGAGGGTCGATTTTCAGGTCACCCGCAAAGAAGCCCACAGCGTTTTCGGCGACGAGCCTCTTGCTCTCCTCGACTCCTTCAGAAGCGATCTTCCGGTAATGGTAGCGCTCCGAGCTTGGGTTGAAGTGCATCGGATGCCTAGGTTCCACTTAACCTCCGAGTTTACTCTTGACCCTCATGCTTCCCGAAGGGCTTCTGCCACATACTGAAACCGCCATGCCGTCCCGTGCCGGGTGGCGAAGCCCTGCCGGTTCAGTTCGTCCGCAATCTGTTGCGCTTATGGATCGCCATCTTCTCAGAGGTCCTTTCTGCCCCCAGCATGCCGCATTGGCCAAGTCCAAAAGAGTTTGACGTTCATATTTCCGCCTTTCCGCTTCGCCCTCGTCGCCGTCTGCTGGCGCTCCGAATCGTTGGCGTCGCTAAGTCCTACGCTTCTGGGCGATGTAGTTATAGTGCTCGACGACCCGCCGCTTGGCTTCCTCTTCGGTTCGTCCCGGTTCCGGCCACAACTGAACCTTGCGAGCAGCGGCGGTCTTCGGTATAGCCGAACAGATCCATTCGTCGTGGCTAGTCTTATCTAGCCTGAATTCGAAATCTTCGAGTTTTGGGAACCTGGGATCTGAGGGGCACAGCCTTTCCACGGAACCGTCGATACGAGAGTAGCCGCACTCAAAGCTCTGGAAGTAACTCTCGCCATCCGGGTCTCCCGGACCGGCTGAGGACAGGCCGGCGCCGCAATAAGGGCAGATATACTGGCCCAATGCGTCCCGAGTTGTTTCTAGCTCTCCCTCGAGTTCTTCGACTTTTTGTAGCAGTTCCGCGTTCAGTAGGGTCTGCAAGTCGCTCGGCTCAACCCCGAAGCTTGCTGGTATGAGCACGAGGCGGCCCTTCTTTACCCATGACGCTCCCTTCCGCTTGCAGACTTCCTCCATGTACCTGCCCTCGATAATGTTGAAAATCCACCCCTCCGGGAGGCCAGTCTCTTCGACCAGTGTTCGGAAACGGACCAACTTGGGTTCATGTCGCCCTTTCACAAGGCGTTTCATCGTCGAAAACAGCTCTGCAATCCTTTGCTCGAAGGGCTTTCCCGAATTTGCGCGCGTTACAAGGAGCGCCGCCGTCCAGCCGCGACCAGTCAAGCTAAACTCTCTAGTCGGCACCATTAATTCGATAAAGTTCCAGGATTGCAGTTCATCGAGGGAAGTTGTGAGAATGCTCTCGACATCCTTTGGGGTGAACAACACCTCATCTACGGGCTCGTCGGCGACGCGTTCAAGCATCATCTTCAGCGCCTCGCGGCAACTCTCCGCCCGTTCATCCCGTGCCAATGTCATAAATCTCCACCCCTTCTTATTCCTGCCCAACGTGCCAGGTTCCTGCTACGTCGGTTGCCTATCCCCGCCGGTTAAAATCCGATTGATGACCACGCCGTGCCACGGTCGGCCCGCGCGGGTCGGAACGTCTTCCTCGTTCCGCCGCGCCGCGATTCGATCATAGCCCAGGCCTTCGGCGCGAAGTGCTTTCACACGCTCCAATGCCGCGCCTTCCCCATCATAGAACCTGTAGGGCTTCCGTCCCTCGCAGCGTCCTTCCTTCGCGCGCTTCCGTATCCGTGCGCCGCGGGGCTTCGGAACGATCTGTGACTTCTCATATCGCGCCACGGCCCCCATCATTTGCCTTACCAGGATGCGGGTTGGATCGTTGGCCATCAGGTCCGGCTACGCCACGCTCACCAGCTCAAAGCCGTATTTGCGGAGGTCGGCGACGATGGCTTCCTGAACCATAAGGAATCCGGCGACAGGCTACGTGTTTCCAATTTGGGCCACTGCTCGAAGCGGGGAGCAGGGTCCGAAAGCGATGGTACGGCATTTCAAATGACGCGTGGTTCAGTAACGTGGCTGGCGGACGCGGTCTTCGTACGTAACGCCGTCGCGGATGTCGTCGCGGTCGGCCCACATGCCGAAGATCGGCCAGTCTCGGACCGACTTCGGCCGCTTTGGGGCTGCTTCTGCAGGCACGTGCACCTCGACCCTGGCGCCCTCGGTCAGCTTCACGTCTTCGAGGGGCTTGAAGACGCCGTCCTCGTATTTGGCTGCAATCGTCATGGCCGCGTGCCTCAGCAGTTCAAGGATACCAGGACGGGGTTTGAGGATGAGACTTGGGGAGATTCACGTGCTCCCAGCCAGTTCCCGTTTCTTCGGTATGCTGCGCCATTCTTACTTCAGTCTGGTGTAGTGCGTCATGAAGAGTAACGATTATCTTTTTGGGTCTGCGAGACGATTTGCGAGGGCTTCGCCCCTTCAATTAGGGCAAGCTAAAGCATGCCCCACCCGGTGCGGGTGTCTCCTTGGGTGGGGCATGCTTTAGCTTGCCCTAATTGAAATAACTTCGGGATCTCGGACGCACTACACTAGCTCAGGTTTCCAGCCTGCCATTCGGCTGCGCCGCAGCTCACGCCGTCAATACGCGGCGCCGGCCGGACGCCAACCCGCGCGGATCAAGCGGCGTTACCTCGCGCCCGCGCGAAAATTCTTCGGGCGTTGTCGCCGTACACCTTTTTCAGCACTGCGTCCGGCAGGCCGAAACCATAGAGCGGCCAGTGGTAGTTGAAAAGCTCGCGCACGTAGAAGTGCTCATCGTGGGTTTCCAGAATGCGAAAGGTGGTACTGAACATCCGCTGGTTGTAACCCATGTCGGTTCCATACAGCACGCGGTCCTGGTATTTCTGCATGAACTGGGAAACAAAGCGAGGGATGGGAGCGAGCTCCCCGAACCTGGCCGAAATGTCGCCGTACAGATTTGGATTACGCTCCAGGATTTGGCCCAGGCGTGTCAGGTCATAATCCAAATTCATGAGGTGGCAGGCGATGAAGATGGTCTTGGGGTGCGACCTGACGGCGCGCTCCAGGCTTTCGATCAGCTCGTTATGCCCCAGCATGCCGGGCCTGACTTCGATCATCCAGGTGTAGCCGTTCATGAGACCGTCATTGGACCGATCCATCGGCTGGTAGGACCAGATCGGGTCCGAGACGTGGATATTGATGGGCATGCCCAACTGCCCGCATCGCTCCCAGAGAGGGTCCATGCGCAAATCGTCCGGATGCGGGCCGGCGGGAAGGGCGTTCGGCGGAAAGAAACCGCTTCCTCTTCCCGGATATCCGCCCCGCGGCGGGTTCGCGGAACCGGCTACGCTCACGGATCCAAAACCGCTACCTTTGTCACTGATTTCCCCCACCCCCAGGGCGCCCAGGCGATGGCACTCTTCCAGGGCATGGACGGCATTCGGCCCGAAGCCCGGCTGGTTGACGCCCGATAGGTCGAAACTGCACCACAAGTCAAAACGCTCGGGGTATTTGGCGTAGAGTTGGCGGATTTGGCTGAACCTCTCCGCGGTTGGCGCACCGGTGAAAATCACGGTCTTTTCCACGCCGGCGGCGTCCATCAGCTTGACCATGTCGTCGACTTGCTGCGGGGGACGAACGCCATGGCAATGCACGTCGACGACGGGATACTTGGCCTTCTTGACCTCGGTCTTAGGAACTTTGTAAATGGACTCGGGACGATAATCGTTGAGCAAGAACTTGTCCGGCGTGTCCCGCTCCGCATCCGAGGGGCCCTGTGCCGGTTGTGCCTGGGCGGACCTCGCGCGCGCGGTGACTGCCGCGCCAGAAAGCATCATCCATTGTCTGCGGTTCATAGTTCTTACGCCTTACTACTGCCTGTCTGGAACAATCCGAACTGATTCTATGCCGCACGATGCCTAAAAACAAGAAGGGGCAGCCGGCGTCCGTTGTCACCAGCGGATGCGCAACAGTTGTAGGGCGGACGCCCCCGTCCGCAGCCAGCCCCCTGGCCGGCTCTTCGCCGGCATCGGAGACTTGATTTCTTTGTGGGAAGAGTGCGGGACGAGGGCGTCCCGCGCGGACCGGGGGGTCCGCCCTACTTTCGCCGGTCCCACGGAACAGCCGAGCCGCAGGCAAAGCGGGCATGGGCGTCAACCGACGCGAGCCGCCTGAGAGGCGGCTTTGCAGGCGGAAACGCCTGCTCCACGAAGGCAGCCGATTGCAGGGCAGACCACAAACAACGATGGTCTGCCCCACAGCCTGGCAACAGTCCGAGCAAAATACCAGTATGCTGTTGATTCGAAGTGTGTTATAGTCGCCTTCGACGCGCCACGCGTGACCGAAAGATTCGCTCCGAAATCCCAAAATGGGTTTACACTTCTGGTATGCACAACCTTCTGGTGGTGAATACCGGCTCCACGTCCACCAAGGTCGCCTTGTTTGCGGACGAGGCTGCGGTTGCGGGCGAGGTGATTCGCCACGATCCGGCCACCCTGCTCCCTTGCAGTAAGGTGTGGGACCAGTTCGAACTGCGCTGGCGGGCGATTCACGACTGGGTTTGCCGGAACGTTCGGGAAGTGTCCGCGGTGGCCGCCTTGGGCGGACTATTCCGGCCTCTGGCGGGAGGGACGTATTCGGTGAACGAGCGCATGCTGCGAGATGCACGGGCCAACCTGCAAGGCGAGCACGTGTCGAACCTGGGTTGCGCGCTGGCCGAGCGGATCGCGGCGTCGTACGGATGCCCCGCTTACGTGGTAGATCCGGTTTCGGTGGATGAGTTGGAGCCGCTGGCGCGATACTCGGGGTACCCGGCGATCGAGCGGCGGAGCCTTTCGCACGCGCTCAACATCCACCGGGCGGCACGGCGCGCGGCGGCGCATCTCGGTTTGGGGCTGGAAGAGAGCCGCTTGATTGTGGCGCACCTGGGAGGCGGCATCTCGGTGGCGCCGGTGAAGGGGGGCCGCATCGTCGACGTGAACGATGCCTCGAGCGACGGGCCGTTTTCGCCGGAACGGACGGGCGGGCTGCCGCTGCAGCGGTTCTTGGACCTGTGCTTTTCGGGATCGTATACGGAGCGGGATTTGCGGCGGATGGTGATGGGGCGCGGCGGGCTGGTGGCGTACCTTGGAACCAATTCCGCCATGGAGGTGGAGAAGCGCATCGCGGGGGGCGAAGATGCCGCGCGCGAGGTATACCAGGCGATGGCGTATCAGATCGCCAAGGAGATCGGCGCCATGGCGACCGTGCTGGCCGGGTCGTTGCATGCGGTTGTGTTGACGGGCGGGCTGGCGGGTTCGGAGATGCTGGTGGGCTGGGTCCGGGAGCGGGTGGGTTTCATCGCGCCGGTCCTGGTTTTTCCCGGCGAGGACGAAATGGGCGCGCTGGCCGAAGGGGCGCTGCGCGTGATTCGGGGCGAGGCAGAGGCACTGGAGTATTGATCCGGAGTATCGATCCCATGATCCACAACTTCGAGGAACTACTTGCAGCGGCGGCGCAGGTGGGGCGGCGGCGGGTGCTGGTTACCGCGCCGGCGAACCGGGAGACTTTCGACGCGATCCGCCATGCGCGCGACCAATTCGCGCTGGAATTCGTTCTAGTAGGTGACGGCAAGATCATTGAGGACGCGCTGCCGGACCGCCGCGGACTCGAGATTGTCGATCGACCCAAAATGGAAGAGTGCCTGACGGCATCGATGGAACTGCTGGCGCGGGGCGATGCCGGCATACTGATGAAGGGCGGGGTGGACACAGCCACGCTGATGAAGGCGGTGCTGAAGCCGGAAAGCGGGCTGCGAACGGGACGTCTGTTGAGCGACGTGTTCCTGTTCGAATACGCCGCGCGCGCCCAGAACAAGCTGGTCATGATTACCGACGGCGGCCTCACCATCGCGCCGGACCTCGACGCCAAGGTGCAACTCATCCAGAACGCCGTCGAGGTGGCGCACGCGCTGGGGAACGCGAATCCCAAGGTTGCCGTGCTTTCGGCCTCGGAGTTCGTGCAGCCGGGCGTGCCTTCCAGCGTGGACGCGGCGATGCTGGCGAAGATGAACGCGAGCGGGCAGATCGAGGGCTGCGTGGTCGCCGGGCCGCTGGCGCTGGACAGCGCGCTGGCGGCGCGCGCGGCCGAGGAAAAACGCATTGGGTCGGCGGTGGCGGGCGCGGCGGAGATCCTGATATGCCCGAACATCGAGAGCGCGAACATGCTGGCGAAATCGACGACGTATATCGGGAACGCACGCTTGGCGCACGTGATTGTAGGGGCTCCGATTCCGATCCTGATTCCATCGCGGGCGGACAAGAGCGACGCCAAGCTGCTGTCACTGGCGCTGGGCATGATCATGGCGGAGTATTGGCTGGGAGGCTCAATCGGAAACTGGCCGAGCCTCGCTAGCCGGGCACTTCCGGATTTAGCTCTCGGGTGACCTTGTCATCTCAGATGGCACACCTCGGCTTGACGTATGCCCGTCGAATAGAGCGTCATCGGCATCGTACGGTGTAGCAAGTTGCTGGCCGAATCGATGAGCCGGCCCACCTCTTCCTGACTCAGATGGACTGATTTTTCATCGGTGTTTATGGGTGGCTATATTTCTTGGTTTCTCAGCAGCTCCAGTTCTTCCATACTCCATTCCGGCGTCGCTCCGGCGCGCGCGGCGGTAACGGCGCCCATCCGGTTGGCAAATTCGGCCACCCGCGGCAACGGCCAACCCAGGTCGAGCCCATGCAGGAAGCCGGCGGCAAAGGCGTCGCCCGCGCCTACCGTATCCTGGATCGGCACACGAAAACCCGGATGTTCGGCCGCGCCACGCCCGGTCCAGAGCAGGCAGCCATTTTCGCCGCGCGTCACCGCCAGCGCCCGCCATCCCATCGCCGCGCCCAATCGCGCCGACCGCCCGGTATCGCCGGCTTCTTCGATCCCCAACCACGCACAGATCGGCCTCAATTCGCCGTCGTTCATCTTCACCACGTGGGCCAGCCGCAGCAAGCGCTCCACCAGTTCGCGCGAGTAAGAATCCTGCCGCAGGTTTACGTCGTAGAAGCGGGAAGCGCGGGGGCAGGCATCCAGCACCGACTCCACTGCCCGCCCTCCCTCGGCCGAATAGGCCAGCAGCGTCCCGAAGTAAATCCATTCCGCTTCGAAACGCCCCAGAATCCCGGCAGCCGTTCGGTCGCAAATCCAATCGTCGTACGCCGCGGGCCGGTGGATCCGGTATCGCGGTTCGCCGGAGGCGTCGATCGCCACATCGACCGTGCCGGTCGGATAGCGGCTTGAGGTTTCCACCAGGCGCATGTCGATTCCCGCCGCCCGCATTTGTTCCCGGGCTTCGCGGCCCAGTGGATCGTCGCCAACCGCGGTGGCAAACAGCACTTGGTGCCCGCAGCGGCGTAGGTTGACGCCGAAATTGAACGGCGCGCCGCCCAGGTGCTTGCCGTCCGGTAGAAGGTCCCACAGAATTTCGCCGATGGAAAGTGCGCGCATGAGCGGTCCTGGCCGATCGAGCCAACAGCCAAGAGTATATCGCCGCCGCTTCTAGGCCGGCCATAACCATCGATAACATTTGACTTGCCCTCCCTCTCTGCGCTAGCATCTTTTGATGGCTGCGAAGCCGCTCCCCTAAGAGCCTGCCTCTTCCGGTCTTTCGGTTCGCATAAAAGCTTTCTCGGCCCAGATCAGGCGAGAATTGTCGCCATTTAAGAGATTGTCATGATGAACGCCAAAAACGACACCAAGGCGAAGTTTGCCAACTATCGGAGGATTCTGGAAAGCAAGGCGGAGGAAGTGCGCGACAGCCTGTCCAAGCAAAAGGCCGCACAGGTGGTTTCGCGTTTGGATGTCCCCTCCGACGAAGGCGATTTGAGCCAGCAGCACCACGAGGAATGGCTGTTTCTAAACCGCAATTCGATCGAGATGCAATTGCTCCGGGAAATCTCCGACGCGCTGAAGCGGATCGAGCTCGGCTCCTACGGAGTCTGCCCGGAGTGCGAAGAAGACATCTCCAGCAAGCGCCTGGACGCGGTACCGTGGGCGCGCTATTGCGTGACCTGCCAGGATCTGGTGGCGGCGCGCATCGAAGCGGGTGATTTCGACGGCGCCCTCGAGGGCGCCAGCCGGTGACGCTGGCCGATCTGCGCAAGCTTTCGATTCGGCGCGACCTCCGCATCCGTTTCCCTCTAAACGGCGGCATGGAGTGTGTGATCGACGAACACGGAATCGCGCAAGTGCCCGGCCTGCGCTCGATCCCCAAGTTCAATCTGGAAGACGAGTTGGCCGCCGCGCGGCAATTCATCGTCGAATCGCCGGCTGGCGGATCGCGAAAGGCCGCGCCTCGGCGAACCGTGGGCCGGCAGGAATTGGAGTCCATGGCCGCCGCGGCGGGTAGCGCGGCCGCGCCCGGTGAACATGACGACGAATAGCCCGCCTTGGGCCGGGCGCGCGCGCCGGTTCTCCAAACGGTGTACAATACAATCGCCTATACACTTACCTGTTTTTTGGACATTTTCTTGGGGGAAGTGATGGAGAAACCGGCGCAAAACATTCAAGATAGTTTTTTAAACAACGCACGGAAAGATAAGATTGTCCTGACCATTTATTTGATGAGCGGAGTAAAGCTTTCCGGCAGGATCAAGAGTTTCGACAAGTACTCCTTGGTACTGGAGACGAGCAACCAGGAGCAGTTGATCTTTAAGCATGCCATCTCCACGGTGGTAACGCAGAAGACGGCTCACGCTTATGCTTCCAACGCGCAAGCGGCAACGGGGACGCACCAGGGGGCCGGCATTCCGGGCGCTCCCGTCCACGCCGATACGGCGGAGGTGTAGCTCACGTCTTCGGCAAAGAGCCGCGCCGAGCGAGCCATCCTGGTCGGCGTTGAATGGAAGGGCCGGTCCGGAGCGCAGGGCGCGCGCGCCTCTGCCGAAGAATCGCTGGAGGAATTGGCGGAGTTGACCGCGAGCGCGGGCGGCGCGGTAGCGGAGCGCTTCCTGCAGTCCCGCGCGGGTCCGGAGGCGTCTACTCTCATCGGTTCCGGCAAAGTGGCGGAACTGCGCGGCGCCGTCGGCACGGTGGACGCCGACGTGGTGATCTTCGACCACGAGTTGACGCCCACCCAACAGCGCAATCTCGAGAAGGCACTGCAGGTCAAGGTGCTCGACCGGACGCAGCTCATTCTGGACACGTTCGCTTCCCGCGCGCGCACTCGCGAGGGGCGCCTGCAGGTGGAACTGGCGCAGTTGAACTACCTCCTGCCGCGGTTGGCCGGGCATGGAGTCGAAATGTCGCGGCTGGGCGGCGGGATTGGAACCCGCGGACCGGGCGAAACCAAACTCGAAACCGACCGCCGCCGGATTGCCCGCCGCATTCAGAAAATCAAACTGGATCTCGAAGGCGTGCGTACGGGCCGGGCCTTGCATCGCCGGCGCCGGGTAGCGGTTCCGTTGGCCACTCTCGCGCTTGCCGGATACACCAACGCCGGCAAATCGACTCTCTTCAATCGCCTCACCCAGGCCGGCGTGCTGGCCGACGCGCGCATGTTCGCCACCCTCGACCCCACCGTGCGGCCGCTCGATCTGCCCTCCCACCGCCGGGTGCTGCTCAGCGACACGGTGGGCTTCATTCGCAACCTACCCACTACGTTGGTGGAAGCCTTTCGCGCCACGCTGGAAGAGGTGACGGAATCGGCGCTGGTGCTGCACGTGGTGGATGCATCCTCGCCGGCGGCGCCCGAACATGTGGGGCACGTCCGCAGATTGCTCGCGGAAATCGGCGCCGGCGACATCCCCCAACTTCTGGTGCTGAACAAAATCGACCGCCTGGAAAATGGCATGGATGCCGGTTTCGACCCCGCGGCTTGGGGACGCAGGCTGGGGAACGAACACGGCGGTGCCCTGCCGGCCGTCGGCATTTCCGCCCTTACCGGTGATGGTTTGGATCGTCTGGTGGCAGCCATTGATGAAGTGCTGCCGCTCGATCCGATTCTCCGTGCCATCTATCGTTTCCCGGCCGCGGACGGCGCTACGCTGGCGCTGTTGCACACATTCGGCAAGGTTTTGGAAGTGCGCTACGAGGGCGCCGACTGCGTGGCCGATGTGGAAGCACCCGAGTCTCTGGGCCGCCGCGTGGCGCAATACCGGCAGAATCCACAGATCTGTGGATAATCCTGTGGGAAAGAGCCACTCGGAGACAAGTAAGTAGTGTAAAGAAAAGCACTTAGTTCGAATTGAACCATGTGGTAGCAATTTCTTGTAAACCTTTGGCTATCCAGAGGTTAATACCAATAGAACAAGGCTCGTGGGAATGTTTCAGTTTGATTGCATACCGGTGGCCCTATCGTCCCGGACCTTTTCCACAGTCCGTCGAAGGCTGACCGGCATGATGGCGCAGTCGTAGGGCGGACGCTCTCGTCCGCGGCCGGCCCTTCGCGCGAAAAGCTACCCAATCCCGCCGTCTGCTAAACTGATTACGCTGCAACCAAGGCGGTGTAGCTCAGCTGGCTAGAGCGAGGGTCTCATAATCCCTAGGTCGGGCGTTCGAGTCGCCCCGCCGCCACCAAATCCCTCAGCGCCGGCTCCTATATCACGCATTCGCACCATTTCAGCGGCTCGCCGCGTTTTACCCTTCTGTCTTGAAGCTTCCCATCTATATAAATTCGGAGATCGGTACTCAGGTTGCCGTGGTTCCCAGGGTTGTTTGCTACATGAACGACGGTTCTGCCCTTTGAAAGAGCAGAAAGCTTCGGGCCGAGCCAATACCAGCGCCTCATGATCGTATGGACAGGATTTGCGAGAATGTCGAACTGGAGCCGCCGTCGGTGCTTCATCGTTCCATCTGGGTTGAACCCTGTTATCTCTCCGCAAATTACGAACGTCACCTTTCTCGACCCGATGGGGAATGTCCTTTCCCGACAGGCCCCAACGAGCTTGTCCATGTCCTTGGCGGTCGGCCACGCGGAGCCGCTTGCCCTCGAGGCTTTGCCTTTGCCCCGATAGGTTCCCCGTGGCATCGGAACGGACATGGCGCGGGTAACGAGGTATGGGGTGGTTTTGGTTTTGCGTGCGCGATCTGGGCTTCCCAGTTCTACAAAAACGGCGACCCCACGGTGAATTACTTTCCGTATTTCCTCCGGCAAAGGTGTGTTCTCCTTGGAAAAGCCGGGCAGGATGACGAGGTCGGCAGTGGTTCTTTGGAGGAAGGACAGGATCTCCTCCCTTGACGCGCTCTTAAACGGGGATACGGCGCAGAGTTTCATGGCGTTCCTAAGGATAGGCTGGTTTTTCGTGCTTCACAACGGGGTGGGTTACGGGTGGGTCCGCAGGCGGGCGCTCTCACGTGCCGGCTCCAGATTCGGCAAGGTCTACTTCTTTCCCAGTGCGACCAGCGTTGTCGATGCGGTGAGGCGGCCTTTTATCGCTTCCCGCACGATGGTGCGGACCTGATAATTCCCCGCGGGGGCGTTGAGGGTCGCGACAGCTCTCAGTCCTTCCTTTTCGAGAACGGCCAGCCGCTCGTCGGTCAGTACCAGGTCCATGATGGATTCCTTCCCGGTGACAAAGCCGCCCTTGAGGTCGAGCAGCGCCGTCAGGAAAACCAGTTGCTGCACGTGGCGGCCCTTCGATGCCACGAATTTGAGGCCGTTCAGATCGACGGTGACGACGATGGACAGCGGAAGCGTGCCGTCCTTCGGCTGCCCCGCTCCCAGGGCGACCACCGCTGGCACATCGTGCAGGGCCTGTTTGGAAAAGACAGCGTCATCGAGCGGAGCGCGCGCGGATAGCTCTTTTTTCGGGTCCGCGGGCGAAAAGTAGCCGGGACGAAATTGAAGGGAGTCCGGCCGTTTGGATGTAAACCGGATTTTGAGCGTGTGAAATCTGCCGTCGCGGCCGCCAGGATCGAAGGCGAGCAGGTAGCTGACCTCGGGATTCGCGGCAAGTTTCATTTGGCCGGCAAGATCGTTGTTGTCCTTGAAATAGTGTCCGCCCGTGCCGTCCGTAATGTGTTCGAGGGGTTCCCCAAAGAGAGACCGGCGTAGGAAATCATGGGACGACGTTTCGGGTGTCGCGTCGAGACCCTGCGCGCCGATGGCGTGAACCACGATGTTCCAGCGAAGAGCGCCGTCGATAAACTTCGCCAGCTCGGGCTGCACGCCCGGCCGCAGCAGGAAACCGGGCGAAGTCAGCACCAGAATACGCGTTCCGTTCACCTCGGATAGTCGCTTGGCGGCGAAACCGAGCGCGTCGAGCGTATCGATCGATTGCGCCTGCATCTGCTCCCAAACCGAGCTGGCCGCCTGCTGCGCGATGCCGAAGGCCGCTGGACGGCACCCAGGGGTTTTGAGGTCGCAGCCCGCGCAATTCGCGGCAATCTCGAGCGCGTTCTCGATGATGGCGCCATCGAGGTTGTGGAGGAAGATGTAGGAATCGATGGGAGACACTCCACATGGCGCGGGAACCACGGGGCGGCCATGCGGCCAGGTGGTCGAGCCGCTCGGCGAACCGCTTCGCGTCGTTGGTGAAGTCAAGATCGCCTTGGCCGGACGCGGTCACGATCGATAACCGCTCCGACGGTTCCAGTCCCTTGTCGATGTAGGCGTGGGCCGCGTGCTTCACAAACAAGGCCGTGGCGCTGCTCATGTGAAAATCGTCGTAGAAGAAGGTGACGTATTTGGGTCCGGTCGGCGGAACGCTGGCGAGGGGGACGGCCCCGCGCGATTTCGCGGAGGCGGCCGTGGTGGGCTTGCCATCCGAACGCAGTTCGGAGAATGCGGTGATTCGCTTGGGCGTCCCATTATCGAGGACCTCGAAATCCGATGCGTGGAGGCCGCCGACGGCGCGGCCGTTCGCGTCTCGAACCGTGAGTCCGGTCTCGACCAAGTTGGCTTCGGCGCGCAGAATCATCGAGGGAGGCGTATAAGAGTGTGTGCGGATGACGACTTCGCGCGGCGGAGCTTGCGCCGCTAGCGTCGACAACCATACCACCCCGGCGAGAAGAGCCGATTGCCGCCGATGCATGGCAACGGACTGGATCGCCATCATTGGCCCTTGTCCTTCCTGGCCAGGTCCCGAAGCGCCTTCCGCGCCTCGCGCACCTCGTCGGGTGTGAGCTTTCTGGAGTCGATCAGGTGCGCCATGATGGGGAGAGCCCTGCCGCCGAAAAAGCCCAACAACTCGTCAATCATGCGCCCGCGCACCAAGTCGCGGGAGATCGCAGCCTCAAAGACGTGAGCGTTGCCGACCTTCTTGGTGCGCCGTACCGCCTTTTTCCATTCCAGGCGGTAGACGATGGTCTGAACCGTGGTATACGCCGGTGGGGGCGCTCCCCTCGCGCGCCTCGGAAAGGCCTCCTGAATCGCGCGAATCGAAGACGGGCCTTGGCTCCAGAGCGTTTCCATGATCTGAAGCTCCAGCTTGGTCAGTTTCGGCAGGGCCATCGGTACTGTCAATCTACTACAACTATCGGTAGTAATTCAAGCGATCCTCGGTGCGCGACATGAAAGTGGGGAGACTGCGGATTCCAGAGGAATTTCGCGGAGGTCCCTGCGTAGCAAGTACGCTAGGGCGATTCCCCAGCCCGCAGGGCGCAAGACAATAGCCCACGCCGCGAGGCGTGGGAATGGGGCGTGCGCGAGCGAGCCCCCGCAGGGGGCGGAAGATTCCCGAATGTCCACATTTTTGTCACACACCCGGCGGTCCTGTCGCCGGTGCCCTGCGCGGAAAACCAGGTGGGACAGACGATCGTTCTTTGTCGTCTGTCGAGCGGTTGTGCCTGGCGCGGGCCTCCAGTCCTGCGCGACCAGCCTCAATCTCCACACGCGCTAGATATAGCCATTGACAATATAGCCACTATGGATATACTTGAGACATGGACCCTTTGGCGCTGCTGCCCTTGCCGGCGGCGACCTTTCACATTCTTTTGGCGGTAGCCGATAGCGACCGCCATGGCTATGGAATCATTCAAGATGTTGCGGCGCGGACCGGCGGGGAGCTGAAACTCAGCGCGGGGACGCTCTATCGCTCGATCCAGCGGATGCTGGAGCAAGGTCTCATTGTGGAAACGGCGGACCGGCCGGAGCCGGAGTTGGACGACGAGCGCCGGCGCTATTACCGCATCACCCCATTCGGCCGCGAAGTGGCGCGGGCGGAAGCGGGCCGCATGGCCAAAATGGTGGAATTCGCGCGCGCCAGCGGTTTCGCGCCGGGGAGAGCCCACGGGAGAGCATAGATGTGGGAGCGGATTCTGCTTCGCCTGTTGCCGGCCTCGTTTCGCTATGAGTACGCGGCTGAGATGGGTGCCATCCACGCCCAGCGCCGCCGCGATTGCGCCGGTATCTGGAGCCGCATTGGGCTTTGCTTAGAAATGACGGCGGACCTGGTCGTCACGGCGGTCGCGGCGCATTGCGAAATCCTGCGCCAGGACGTTCGCCAGAGCGTTCGCACGCTGGCCCGTTCGAAGGCATTCACCCTGGCCGCTGTGGCCGTGACCGCGCTCGGTATCGGCGCCACCACGGCGGCGTTCTCGATCGCCGACCACGTACTGATCCGCCGCCTGCCGTTTGCCGATGTCGACCGGCTGGCAATGCTGTGGGAAAGCATTCCCGGCTATTCGCGCATGGAGCCCTCGCCGGCCAACTACCGCGATTGGAAATCCATGAACTCGGTGTTCGAAAGCATGGGCGCTTACCGGGGGCTTTTGGTGAATTTGAGCGGCAGCGGGCAGCCCGAAAGCCTGGAGGGTTCGTCCGTCACGGCCGACCTGTTTCCGATGATCGGGGCGCGCCCGGCTTTGGGCCGGGTTTTCTCGGCCGGCGACGACCGCGACGGCGCCGCCGGAACGGTGATTTTGAGCGACGGGCTGTGGCGCGACCGGTTCGGCGGCGACTCGGGCGTTCTGAACCGCAAGATCCTGCTCGACGGCGCGGCTTTCACTGTGATTGGCGTGATGCCTCCGGATTTCTATTTTCCGGAGCGCAAAGTACCCCTGTGGACGGCCATGCGATTCGCGCCCAGCGACTTCGAAGACCGGACCAACTATTACCTGAATGTATTGGCCAAGCTCCGGCCCGGCGTCTCGGCTGCGCAGGCGCGGCAACAGATGACGCTGATATCGGTCGAGCTCGAGCGCCTTTATCCCAAAGACAACCACAAAGTAACCGCCTATGTGGGCGATTTGCGGGAACTCGTGGGGCCGCGCGCGCGGGTTTTGCTGACGGCGCTGGCGGCGGCGGCGTTATGCCTGCTGCTGATGACCTGCACCAACCTGGCAAACCTGCTGCTGGCGCGCGGCTTGATGCGCCGCAAGGAAATTGCCGTGAGGACGGCGCTGGGCGCGGGCCGCGAGCGGCTGGTTCGGCAGTTGCTGACAGAAAGCATGCTGCTGGCGCTGGCCGGCGGGCTGGTTGGAATCGCGTTCGCGGCCGAAGCGGCGCCGCTACTGGCGAAACTGGTGCCCAACGGGCTGCCGATTGCGGAAACGTTCTCGATCGATGGCCGTGTGATCGGCCTGGCGCTGCTGCTGACCACGCTCACCGGCATCGGCTTCGGCGCCATCCCCGCTTTGCGCACCACGGATGCCGCCATGAGCGGACTGCGGGAAGGCTCCCGCTCCGGCGTGGGCGGAAGGCGCGAGCGGCTACGCGGGCTGCTGGTGGTAGCGCAAGTGAGCTCCTCGGTGGTGCTGCTGGTTTGTTGCGGCCTGTTGATTCGCGCCTTGTGGCAAATCGAAAACACCGATCCCGGATTTCGGCCGGAAGGAGTCTTGACGCTGCGCACCTCACTGCCGATGCCGAAGTACGAAAAGACGGCGCCGCGGCTGCGGTTCTACGAGCAGGTTCTGACGGGCGTTCGAGCGCTGCCAGGTGTGAAGGCGGCCGGATACACCAGCTTTCTGCCGATTGTCTTGGGAGGCGGTATCTGGCCGGTACGTGTTGACGGCGCCCCACCGGACGCAAACGCCAAAGACCGCGCCAGCCTGCGTTTCATCACGCCGGGCTACTTTGCCGCCATGAGAATACCGCTCGTGGCTGGCCGCGACGTGGCCGAATCGGACACGGTTACGACGCTGGCGGTAGCCATTGTCAGCCAATCTTTCGTGCGCCGGCACTGGCCGAACCAGGGGCCGCTAGGCCGCCATTTCCGGCTTTTGGACACCGATTGGACGGTGGCGGGAGTGGCCGGCGACGTGCGCACGCGCGGCCTGGAACGAACCAGCGAGCCGCAAGTGTATCTGCCCTACCGGCAGATAGCCGATGGCTCGCTGCCCTGGTACGCGCCCAAAGACTTGGCAGTCCGCGGCACGGGCGACCCGGCTACGCTGGTGGCGGCGATTCGGCGCATCGTGGCCAAAGCCGACCCGGAACAGCCCGTTTCGGACGTGCAATCCTTGGCCGACCTGGTGGCCACCGACAGCGCGCCTCGGGTGGTGCACCTGCGCGTGCTGGGCGGGTTCGCGGCGCTGGCGTTTCTGCTGGCCGTGGTGGGGATCCACGGCCTGCTTTCGTTCGCGGTTTCGAGCCGCACCCAGGAAATAGGCGTACGGCTGGCGGTTGGTGCGCGGCCAGCCAATATCTTCGCCATGGTGCTGCGTCAGGGTGCGGTGCTTTGCGGGGCGGGAGTGGCGGCGGGCCTGGCCGCGGCCTACGGCGCAGGAATGGCCATGCAAGCCGCTTTGGCCGGAGTGCGCCCGGACGATCCCATAACGTTCTTGGCCGGAAGCGCGGCGGCCGTAATCATGGCGCTGGCCGGGAGCATTCTGCCCGCCGTGCGCGCCGTCCGGGTCGACCCGCTGAGCGCGATGCGAAGCGAGTAAGAAATTAGCCACAGAGGAACGCAGATAAACACAGATGAAAAAATGCTTTGTTATTGGTCTTATCCGTGTTCATCGGTGTTCATCCGTGGCTAATTTCTTCAGCCTTCTCATGACCGCGGCCACAGCGCCAACCCTAGCAACGCGATCAAGGTTGTCAGCCCGATTGCCAGCAGGAAGCGGCGCAGCGGCCCTTGGTCGAATTCCAAGTTGATCGAGCACTCTCCCGTACACTGAGGATGCACCACTAGAAATCCGAGCGCGTCGCGGCCGATGGCTAGGGCATGGCCGCCTGAAGTGGCACGCCAGCCGGGGTCGTAGGTAAGTTGAATGGAGAGGACGTTGGGAGGGTTGACGGTGGCCGTGATTCGCCCGTGGGTTGGGTTGTCCCAATCGAGAGGGGCAAGAGGCAGGGAGGGGTCTTCGAGTGCGTCTACGTAGCGGCGCAATTCCGCCACGTCCAGGCCATGCACCGGGCGGTCGCGGACCAATGCCGACGGAGGAACCACGTGCGCCAGGGAGACGGACCGCAGGGGGACCTGGTAAATCGAATCGCCAGCTTCCTGCCAGAGGAGCGGCAAGAGTCCATCGAATTTTCGAGGATTGCGGATTGGGTGGTAGTAGTCGCGGCTGGCGGGGCCGGGGACAACAATCGCGGCGCAGCCGAACGCCTTCAGCCAGAGAATCGAAATGGCAGCGTCCTGGTCGCCCGCATTCTGGCCCGAGTCGATGGTGTAGACGGCGACTTGCTGAACCCAGTTGGGCGCGGTGGGTTCAAACCCGCCGCCCAACTGCGGGTTGTCGGTGAAAAGGTTCACCCACCACTGGGTCTGCGCGGCCGCCATGATCCGCTGGCCGGGAAGGTGCGCGGCGGCGAAAGCGGCCTGGCGAAAGGCCGGGGAGCGGACGATATCCACCGGTTGGATCAAACGTCGCGCGAAGCGGCAATCCTGCCAGGCAATCCAGCACATCGCCGCCAGGCTCAAGGCCACCGCCGCATGGGCGGTCCTGGATGACAGCCGCCGGCCGAGGCGAGCGCCGGCGAAGGCCAGCAACAGACAGACGCCGACCTCCATTTCGATGTGATAGCGCTGAGCCTGGGGAAGCAGGTTCACGTCACGAAGCGAAAACAAAACCACGCCGCCGAAGCAGGCCGAAAACAGGGCGGCGAATTGCAGCATGGGATCGGGCCAGCGCCGCGAAATGGCCCACAGGGAAGCCAGCACCGCCACCAGGACAGCACCGGGCCAAAGAATATGGAGGGTATAGCGGAAGTCGCCGCCCGATACCTGCGAGTTGGCCATAAGCAGGCGGATTTCCGCTGGCGGCAGAGAGCGGCAGATGACGAGATAACCCGCCCCGAGCAACGCGCCGGTGGCGGCGAGCTGGAGCCAGCGGCGGCCAGGCCAGGCCAGCCACAGAATCGCCGTCGAGATGGTGATCGCGACGATGCCAAAGGCGTTGGTCATCATGACGACTGCGACCCCGAGACCCGCCATGCCGAAGCGGCGCGGACTCGGCTTTTTGAAATAGCGGGCCACGAGCAGGAGGGCCAACGGCAGGAGGCACAGCGCCAGGTTGTGCGGACCCTCGCCCCAGAAAACGATGTTTCGCAAGCGCCGCAATCCCCATGGCGTGCCCAGATCTTGAACCATGCGCGGAATCGCGGCGGCGGGCGAGATGAGCGACCAGAGTAGCGCGGCCGCGAAGCTGGGCGCGAACCGGCCGGACACTTCCTTGGCAAACAGGAACAGGAAGACCGGCCCCAGCGAGTACGCCAACGCCATTACAAAGTGATACGCATGGGCGGGCGACACGCGGCCTGCCGTGGAAACCAAGGCTACCAGCGCACCGGTCAGCGGCAGGTAGGCGTTTTCCAAAGGCATGCCGCCGTCCAACCAGGGAAACCAGGCTACGTGCGGCCAGTAATCGCGCAGAAACCTGCCGCTGGCGATGAAGAAGCCTTCGTTGGATTGAAAATCGTCGAGATACTCAACCGTGAACAAAGGCCAACACACAAGCGCGTTGAGGGCCGCCAGCGCGAGACAGGCGAACACGCTTCGTCGGTCGCGCACGCTTCAGCTTCCGAGCAGCTCCAGATAACGGGCCAGCACTTCCATCCCGCGGTAGAAGTTCGGCAGGTGGAATTTTTCGTTGGGCGCGTGCAGGTTGTCGTCCGGCAAGCCGAAACCCATCATCACGCTGGGAATGCCCAGGTATTCCTGGAACACGCCCACGATGGGGATGGAACCGCCCGAGCGAATGTAGACGGTAGGCTTGCCGAAGACTTCCTCGAGCGCCTGCGCGCCGGCGTGGATGAAGCGGTTGTCGGGGTCGGTGAGGGATGGCTCGCCAACATGCAGCACCTTCAACTCGGCAGTGACGCCGGCCGGGCAGGCTGCGGCAATCGCGGCGCGCAACTGTTCGGCGGCCACGGCGGTCGTCTGGTCGGCCACCAGGCGGGTGCTGATTTTGGCCACGGCGCGGGCAGGGATGACGGTCTTGGCGCCTTCGCCGACGAAGCCGCCGCGGATGCCGTGCACTTCGAAGGTCGGCCGCGCCCACAGACGGTCGAAAAGGGGCACGCCGGGCTCGCCTACCAGCGCGGGCGCGCCAATTTCCTTTTCGGTGTACTCCTTTTCGTCGAAGGGAAGCCGTTTCCATGCCTCGCGTTCCTTGGCGCTGGGCGGAATCACGCGGTCGTAGAATCCGGGGATCTGAATTCGCCCCTGGCGGTCTTTAAGGGCGCAAATGATTTCGGCGATGGCTTGCAACGGGTTCGGAGCGGCGCCGCCGTACTGGCCCGAATGCAGATCGTGGGAGGCCCCTTGGACGGCGAGCTCCGCGTACACCATGCCGCGCAGGCCGACGCATATGGTGGGCAGGTCCGGAGCGAACAGCTCGGTATCGCAGACCACGGCCGCGTCCGCTTTGAGACGCGGCGGGCGAATCTTCACGTAAGCCTCGATGTGCTCTCCGCCGGTCTCCTCTTCGCCTTCCAGCAGAAACTTGACGTTTACCGGAAGGCGGCCGGTGGTTTTCAGCAGACCTTCGATGGCTTTGATCTGCAGGTAGACCTGGCCTTTGTCGTCGGCCGCGCCGCGCGCGAACAGGTCGTTGCCCCGAACTTCGGGCTCGAAGGGCGAGGACTTCCATTCGTCGATCGGGTCGGGCGGTTGCACGTCGTAGTGCCCGTAGAAAAGAATGGTGGGTTTGCCGGGCGCGCCCAACCATTCGCCGTATACCAGCGGATTGCCCTGGCCTTCGATCAGTTCCGTGGCCAGGCCGAGCTTTTCGAGTTCCGCGCGGGCGAACTCGGCGGCTCGCTGGATATCCGGCTTGTGCTCGGAAAGCGCGCTAATGCTGGGGATGCGCAGAAAGGCTTTCAGCCCTTCGAGGAACTCGGCTCGATGCTCGTGGTAGTAGTTCATGGGGACTCTCCGTATTACAGTAGCAGCATACGGCCCCGCTGAGCATGCGTACCGTTGCTGAACACGTCACCGTAATTGCGAAATCGTGTACTTAGCCGACCGCCGCTTCGACTTTGGCCTCGTTCTTCACCGGGCGGGTGGAGATTTTGGGCTCCGGCCGCACGATGTCGATACTGCCCTTGAAATAGGCGCCGTCGTCGATGCTGATGCCGGCGGCCTTTATGTCGCCCACCAGGCTGCCTTGTTCGCGAATGGCGATCTTCTCGACTACCTCGACATTGCCGCGCACCGAGCCGAAGATGATCACCTCGCGAGCCTTGATGTTGGCCCGGACCTTGCCGCTCGGGCCGATCGTCAATTGGCTTTCCGATTGTAAAATGCCCTCCACCTCGCCATCCACGGTCAATTGCTCGCGGGCGTGGATTTCGCCTTTGATGTTCATGGCCGCTCCGATGGCGGCAGGTTGCCGTGCCGGCTCCGGGCGTGGCGCGGGTGGCGTATGTGTTGGGACCGGCCGGATGGGCTCCGGTGTCGGCCGGGCCGCGGGTTCGTCGTGTTGCTGGGTCTGTTTATTCCACAAGTGCGTTTCTCCTTTTATGATCGAGGTCGCCGAAACGGAACGCTACTGTTAGCATCCCAGGTGCCAACCGGGAAGTCTGTGGAATTCTGAACAGTTAGGCGCTCAAAAGTAAGCTTCACGGGCGCCGAAGGAGTGTGCGCCGGGTAAGTTTTACTCACGCTGAAAAACCCGGGGCGGCGCCTACAGGGAAATCGCGAACCGGCCGATAGAATCTACTGTGATCGGTGATCGCGTCAAACTTGTAACCAAGCTAGTGGCCTTGGGTTGCTTGCTGGCGGTGGTGCCTCTGGCGCTTGCCGGTGTGGCCATCTGGCGGCTGAATTCACGTAGTGCCGTGATCGCCGCCGGTTCAGGCCGGAGCGCGGCAATCGGCAGCATGGAACAGATCGTGGAGAGCGTTTACTCCATGTGCGAGGCGGCGCGTGCTCCTCTGGAGCAGGCGGTACGCATCGGGTTGGATGGCGCGTGGTTCGAGGTGCGCCAGCACGGCGATTTCCAGCTTGACCCGAAACAAGTTGTAGCCTGGACTGCCGTGAACCAATACGACCACGCCCGCCACAGTGTTTCGCTGCCTGCTCTAATGCTGGGCGGAGTGTGGCTGGGCCAGACTTCGGATCCCGCGACAGCGGTTCCCCTGGTGGATGAAGTCCGGGCCTTGACGGACGCCAGCAGTACGGTTTTCCAGCGTATGAACGCGGCGGGCGACATGCTGCGGGTTGCCACCAACGTGACCGGCGGCGATGGCAAGCGCGCGATCGGCACCTTTGTTCCGGCGGTCAATCCGGATGGCACACCCAACCCCGTGGTGTCGGTCGTGTTGCGGGGCGACGCCTTTATAGGCCGCGCGTTTGTGGTTTCGTCCTGGTATTTGACAGGCTATGCGCCGATTCGCTTGAGCGGCGCCGTGGCTGGGATGTTGTATCTGGGCATACCGGAAACCCGGGCGACCAGCAGAATCCGCGAGACCGCGCTCAAACTGCGGCCTGGGCGAAGCGGTTACGTCTTCATCCTGAACACGGCGGGCGCCAATCGAGGCCGCTATCTGATCTCGGCCGGCGGGCGAGCCGAGGGCGCCAACGTCTGGGACGCGCAAGACAGTCAAGGCCGCTACTTCGTTCGCGAAGTCTGTCAAAAGGCTCTGGCGTTCGCTGGGGCGACCGGAAGAGATTCGTACGCGTGGCAGGACCCGGCGGATTCGGTTGCGCGCTTGCGCATGGTGACGTATCGCTATTACAAGCCTTGGGACTGGGTAATCGGCGTGGCCATTCCGGAAGACGAAGCGTTGGAGGGCGTGCGCCACATTGAGGCCGAGTCGGGACGTAGTATCCGGTACCTGGTAGCAATCCTGCTGGCGGCTCTGACGCTTGCCGGCGCCAGTTGGTATCTGGTGGTTCGCGGCATGGTGCGGAGAACCAGCGCCGTGGTGGGGGCGCTGAAGGAAGCCTCGGTCGAGGTGGCGTCGGCCTCTGGCAGGGTGACGGCGATAAGCCAACGCCTGGCCGGGGAAGCCTCCGAGCAGGCCGAATCCAACCGAAAGATCGCAAGCTCGCTCGACCAAATGTCGAAAGGCTCGCGCGAAAGCCTCGGACATATGCGCGGGCTCAGCGAGGCCACCGGCGAAGCTCGCGCCGCCGCTGAGAATGCGGCCAAGCAAATCGCCTCCATGCGGGGGGCCATGGACAACATTCAGTCGGCCAGCCAGGAAGTGGTCAAGATCAACAAGCTGATCGACGAGATCGCCTTCCAAACCGGACTGCTGGCGCTGAACGCCGCCATTGAAGCGGCGCGTGCCGGCCAGGCGGGGGTCGGCTTTGCGGTCGTGGCGGATGAAGTGCGGCGTCTGGCCGGCCGTTGCGCCGAGGCTGCCGGGCAAACCACCGAGAAATTACGCA
>JBEKYD010000012.1:0-54055 GCA_049511335.1 Bryobacteraceae bacterium
GGATTGTGCTTGGCCAGCACCTTGGTGATCGCGGCCGTCAGCGTGGTCTTGCCGTGATCGATGTGCCCGATGGTTCCGATATTGACGTGCGGCTTACTGCGATCGAATTTTTCTTTTGCCATATGCCACCAATCTCCTTACAGAAGCTGTCAGCGCTCAGCGGCCGGCACTCAGCTTAAAACCGCCGGCCGGCGGCCGCCTGCTGATTGCCGATCGCTCCATTACCTTGTCACCTTGCCCTGAACGCGGCTCACGATTTCCTCGGAAACCGACTTCGGCACTTCCTCGTAGCGCGAGAAGTGCATGGTGAAACTGCCGCGTCCCTGCGTGCGCGAGCGCAGCTCGTTCACATAACCGAACATCTCGCTCAACGGCACGCTTGCCTTGATCAACTGCGTGGCGCCCTGAATCTCGGTGCCTTCGAGCTGCCCGCGCCGCGAGATCAGGTCCCCGTTCACCGGCCCCATGTACTCGTCCGGCACCACCACTTCCACCGCCATCACCGGCTCCAGGAGCACCGGTTTGGCCTTGCGGCAGGCTTCCTTGACGCAAATCGACGCGCAGATCTTGAAGGCCATTTCCGACGAATCGACTTCGTGGAAATCGCCATCGAATACCGTCACCTGCACATCCACCATCGGATAGCCGGCCAGAATCCCGCCCTCGAGCGCTTCCACCACGCCCTTTTCCACGGCCGGGATGAACTCCTTCGGAATCGCCCCGCCGCGAATCTCGTTTTCAAAAACGAAGCCTTTCGACGGATTCGGCTCCACCCTCAGCTTGCAGCGCGCGTACTGGCCGCTGCCGCCGGTCTGCTTCTTGTGGGTGTAATCGTATTCGCACATCTGGCGAATGGTCTCGCGATAGGCCACCTCCGGCTTGCCCACGTTGGCCGCCACGCCGAACTCGCGCATCATCCGGTCCACGATGATTTCCAGATGCAGCTCGCCCATGCCGGAAAGAATCGTCTGCCCGGTCTCGGGGTCCGTATTCACCCGGAAAGTGGGATCTTCCTGCGCCAGCTTCGCGATGGCCATGCCCATCTTTTCCTGATCGGCCTTGGTCTTCGGTTCCACCGCCAACTGAATGACCGGCGTGGGAAAATCGATCCGCTCCAGAATGACCGGCGCCTTTTCGTCGCAAATCGTATCGCCCGTGGAAACCGCCCGCAACCCTACCGCCGCGCAAATATCGCCGGCCACGATCTCGTCGATGTCCTCGCGCTTGTTGGCGTGCATGCGCAGCAGGCGGCCCACCCGCTCCTTGCGCCGCTTGGCCACGTTGTAGATCGATTCGCCCGCCGCAAGCTTGCCCGAATACACCCGGAAAAACGCCAGTTGCCCCGAGTACGGGTCGGTCATGATCTTGAACACCAGCGCCGCGAAGGGCTCGTCGTCGGATGCCTTCCGCGTCACTTTGACATCGGGGTGGTCGACGTCGACGCCCACCACCGCGGCAATATCCACCGGCGAGGGCAGGTAGTCCACCACCGCGTCCAGCATGGTCTGCACGCCCTTGTTCTTGAAAGCGGAGCCGCAGATCACCGGGAAAATCTTCATCGCCAGGGTGGCTTTGCGGATGCCCGCCCGGATTTCCTCGTCGGTAAGCGCCACGCCGTTGATGAACTTCTCAAACAGGCGATCGTCGAATTCCGAGACTGCTTCCACCAGCTTGTCGCGGTACTCCTTGGCTTTTTCCAAAAACTCCGCGGGAATATCCACGATGTCGAATTCCGCCCCCAGCGTCTCATCGCGCCAGATCACGGCCTTCATCGTCACCAGGTCTACCACGCCCTTGAACTGGTCTTCGGCGCCAACCGGTATCTGAATCGCTACGGGCCGCGCCTTCAGCCGCTCCACAATGGTCTCGATGGAGCGGTAATAATCGGCGCCCACGCGGTCCATCTTGTTGATGAAACACAAGCGCGGCACCTTGTATTTGTCCGCCTGCCGCCACACCGTCTCCGACTGCGGCTGCACTCCGGCCACGGCGTCGAATACCGCCACGGCGCCATCCAGCACGCGCAGGGAGCGCTCCACCTCGGCCGTAAAATCCACGTGGCCGGGCGTGTCGATAATGTTGATCTGCATGTCCCGCCAGTAGCAGGTGGTGGCGGCCGAAGTGATCGTAATGCCCCGCTCCTGCTCCTGTTCCATCCAGTCCATGGTGGCGGTGCCCTCATGAACTTCGCCGATCTTGTGGGACCGGCCGGTGTAATAAAGGATACGCTCGGTGGTTGTCGTCTTACCGGCATCGATATGGGCCGCGATGCCGATGTTCCTCATCCGCTCGAGTGGAATCTTTCTTGCCATGCAGTGTGTAAACCTATTGCCCTGTTTCCCCGGTCCTCACCAGCGGTAGTGGGCGAATGCTTTGTTGGCCTCCGCCATGCGATGTACATCGTCGCGTTTCTTGATGGCGCCGCCACGCAGATTGGCGGCATCGTTCAATTCGTTGGCCAGTTTTTCCGGCATCCCCTTTTCCGCCCGCCCGCGCGCGTTGGTGATGATCCAGCGGATCGCGAGCGAGGTCCGCCGCGTCTGCGGCACTTCGATCGGCACCTGGTAGTTGGCGCCGCCCACGCGCCGCGTCTTGACTTCCAGCAGCGGCTTGGCGTTCTCCACCGCCTTCTTGAAGGCTTTCAGCGGGTCGTCGCTGGTCCGCTCCCGCAGTTTGTCCATGGCTTCATAGAAGATGCCCTGCGCCACGGTCTTCTTGCCTTCCCACATCATGGAGTTCACGAATTTCTCCACCAGCGTGGAGTTGTAGACCGGATCCGCAACCACTTCCCTTACAACCGCTCTTCGTCTGCGTGGCATAATCTCGACTCTGGCTTAAGACTTCGGCCTCTTGGCCCCATACTTCGAACGGCCCTGCTTGCGATTGGCGACGCCCGCCGTATCGAGCGCGCCCCGCACCACGTGGTAGCGCACGCCCGGCAGGTCCTTCACGCGGCCGCCGCGAATCAGCACGATCGAGTGCTCTTGCAGGTTGTGTCCCACGCCCGGAATATAGGTGGTCACTTCAATCCCGTTGGTGAGCCGCACGCGCGCCACTTTTCGCAACGCCGAATTCGGCTTCTTGGGAGTCGACGTGTACACGCGGGTGCATACGCCGCGCTTCTGCGGGCAACTTTCGAGCGCGGGACTCGAAGTTTTCCAAACGGGCGCTCTCCGCCCCTTACGCACAAGTTGGTTGAACGTTGGCACGATTGTTCCCTTTTCGCGTCTAGCCTTTGCGCGACTGAAACCCTAAAAACCTTTCGCGGTTCGAAATTCTATAACGCGGTGAACCCACACTCGACCAGGACCCTACTTCGAGCCCGGTATAAATAAGGTCGCAAACAGCGAGGATTACCTGCTTCGGACAGGCCCATGTTTCGTTCGGAGTTGACCGGCGAAACCTCGGGGCCTCACCCCCGGCCGGACCTGGAACACACAGGTGGTAGCACAGGGGCAGAAAGCTTGCACTCGCGAAACCTTTTTATCTTAACCGAATGGATCGGGGAACGCAACATGGGTTCGGGGAGGGACTTTTACTGTTCCGGCGCCCGATGCGCCGCTCGTGGGCCTAGGGGATATTGGCGAGGCGGTTGATGAAGCCGAGTGTCTCCGAGAACCGGGCGGCGGTTTCGGCCCGCTGGGCGGCGGCCTGCTGTTCGAGATCGCGATGGAGGGTCGTCAGCAGCTCGACGCTTTGCGCGATGGCGTCCACGCGTTCGGTGAGCCGGTCCAGCCGTTCGTCGGTGGTCATGCTCCTTTCAGTTTAGCTGAGTTTCCTACGGGCGTAGGGGTTGGAAAGCAGCCCTCGTCCTACTGTTCGAGGCGCTCGATGCGTTGCTCGTGGGCTTTGGCTACGTGTGCCAGGCTGTTGATGAACCCGAGCGTTTCGGCAAACCGGGCGGCGGTTTCCCTGAACCTGGCTGCGGTCTCGGCGCGTTCGATGGCGGCTTGCGCCCGGTCGGTGGCGGCCTGTTGTTCGAGGTCCCGATGGAGGGTGGTCAGCAGTTCGACGCTTTGCGCGATGGCGTCCACGCGCTCGGTAAGCCGGTCCAGCCGTTCGTCGGTGGTCATGCTCCTTCCAGTTTAGCGTAGTCCCCTTTTGGTGGTATTTCGCATACAATGGCAGCCGATGCCCCGTACGCTATCTTCCTCCGGCCACCCCATCGGGCGGCGTTCCTTCTTCGGCCTGGCTGCGGCCGCCGTGCCCGTGCTCGCCCAGACCCAGCGCGATTGGACCGATCGCAACCCCATCCGCTACCCCGATCCGGACGTCGTCGCCGTCGACAAGAGCTTTGCCAAATATCAGATCAACAATGCCGCCATCTATCGTCACTACGTCGGCACGCGCTGGGCCGAAGGTCCCGCTTGGTCGGGCGAGGGCAATTACCTCGTCTGGAGCGATATTCCCAATAACCGCCAGTTGAGGAAGGCGGAAGAAGACGACCATGTCTCCGTCTTCCGCAGCCCCTCCGGCTATAGCAACGGCAATACTTTCGATTACGAAGGCCGTCAGATTTCCTGCGAACACGCCGGCCGCCGCGTGGCGCGCTACGAGCACAACGGCCGCGTCACGACCCTCGCCGACCGCTATAACGGCAAGCAGCTTAATTCCCCCAACGACGTGATCGTGCACCCCGATGGCGGCATCTGGTTTACCGACCCGAGTTACGGCATTATGGGCAACTACGAAGGCTTCCAAGCCGCCCCGGAGCTCAAAGAAGCCGTCTATCGCATCGACCCGCACTCGACTCATATCGATTTGGTGAGCGACGAGTTCGACAAACCCAACGGCCTCTGCTTTTCCCCCGATTATAAGAAGATTTACATCTGCGATACCGGCGCGCCCAAAAACGTGCACGTCTTCGATCTCGACGGGTCGAAGCTGCGCAACGGCCGTGTCTTCACCAACATGAAGCTGGGCGACAAATCGGGCATAGCCGATGGCATCCGCGCCGATACCGATGGGAACATCTGGGCCGGCGCCAGTGGCGGCCCTGGCTACGACGGCGTGCAAATCTTCAACCCGGCCGGCCAGCGCATAGGCATGATTCTGTTGCCCGAAATCTGCGCCAACGTCTGTTTCGGAGGCCCCAAGCGCAACCGTCTCTATATGGCCGCCAGCCAGTCCCTCTATTCGCTATACGTCGGCGCCCAGGGCGCGCATATCTGCTAAGTGGAACAGGCCTCCTGGCCTGTCATTCCACCGTAACGGTACAATAAAGGCGAATGGACGCCGGTCAGCGCATAAGACAACATCGCGACGAAATCCTGCGCGTGGCCGCCCTCCACGGGGCGGGCAACGTCCGACTCTTCGGCTCGGTGGCTCGCGGGGAAGATACGTCCGAGAGCGATGTCGATCTGCTTGTCGATGTTTCCGGCGCTACTACCCCGTGGTTTCCCGGGAGTTTGGCCGCCGATCTCGAACAACTCCTGGGCCAGCGCGTACAGGTGGTCATTCGACGCTCGTTGAGCCCGCTGATTCGTGACGCTGTCCTGCGAGAAGCCGTGCCGCTGTGAAATCGCAGCGTCCCTATGTAGAACATGTGATCGCGTGCATTGGCAGAATCGCCGAGGATTCCGCACCCGGCAGGAGTGCGGTTTTCGCTTCGCGAACTCTCCAGGATGCAATCGTTCGCAACCTACAGGTATTATGCGAATCGACCCAAAAGATCGACCAACAGCACAAAGAGCGGCACCCTGAGATCAACTGGCGATCGATAGCCGGCATGCGAAACGTCCTGGTGCACGACTACTTTGAAGTGGATTTTGAAACGGTCTGGCTGGTTGTCACGCGGACCTTCCTCCCCTTGAAAAAGCGGGGAACCGAGTATTCATCGGCCCTCGCCTGGCTCGTGATTTGGCACAGGATAACGTCGTCGCCTCTGAGCGCCGCCAAGACCAGCGTCGGCCGCCGCTTTGCTTGGCTCAAGTCGGAGAAAGGAAAGTTAAAGACTACAACATCGCCCTTTACAAACTGGCCCAGGCTTCGTCCTCCTCGGAAGCGAGCCAATCCTTAGCCAACGACGACTCGGCGGCCAGCGCCGGCATGGCCGCCTCGACGTGAGCTTCTCTGAGCGATCGCATGTACGCCAGCAACTTCTCGAGATCCTGTTCCGGTATTCGGTCTAACTCGCGGGCAATCAGTTCCCGTTTGCTCATGGTGCCTCAATCTCATCGTAAGGCATTTTGGTCCACGCCGAGGAAGACGGCTTAGGTCGGTTCATCCTCCCAGATACCAAAACCGCCCGATAAACAGCGCCGTCAGCACGTAAACGAACCAGTGCACCTGTCTGAATTTGCCGCGCGCGATCTTCAGCAAGGTGAAGGAGCAGAAACCGAATGCCAGGCCGTTGGCGATGCTGTAAGTCAGCGGGATGGTCATCATGGTGAGGAAGGCCGGCACCGCGACCTCCGGATCGCGCCAGTCGATTTCCACCACCACCGCCATCATGAGGCTCCCCACCACGATCAGTGCCGGAGCCGTTGCCGCGGCCGGGATAGCGCCCACCGCTGGGGCCACAAAAAGCGCGGCGGCAAACAGCAAGCCAGTGACAATAGCGGTCACTCCTGTGCGCCCTCCGACCGCCACGCCGGCCGCGCTTTCGATGTAGCTCACCACCGTGGACGTCCCCGCCAACGAACCCACAACCGTGGCCGTGGCATCGGCGAATAAGATCCTATTCACCCGCGGAATCTGGTTGGCGCGATCGAACAGCCCGGCTCGCTTGCCAACCGCTACCAGCGTTCCGATATTGTCGAACAGATCGATGAACAGGAAGATGAAAACGATCTCGAAGAAGCCCAGCCGCGCCGTCGCCCGCAGATCGAGCTTTCCCGCCGTCGCGGCCAAATCGCCCAGCCGGTAAGCCTGCGGCGCAAAGCGCGCCACGCCCGTCACGAGGCCCACGCCGGTAGTGGCGAGAATGCCGATCAACATCGCCGCGCGCACACGCCAGGCCAGCAACGCCGCTATGAGCAGCAGTCCGAAAACCGCCAGCGCCGTGGCCGGCTCGCGCAAATGGCCCAGGGTTACGGTGGTAGCCGGGCTGGGCAGGATGATGCCCGAGGTACGAAACCCGATCAGCGCAATGAACAGCCCGACCCCGGCGGCCACCGCGGCATAGAGCTCGAACGGAATCGTGGACACGATGAGCTGGCGCACCCCGAGTGCGGTCAACACCAGAAACGCCACTCCGGAGATAAACACCGCGCCCAGCGCCGCCTGCCATGGCACGCCCATTTGCTTCACCACCGTGTAGGTGAAATACGCATTCAGGCCCATCCCCGGCGCCAGCGCAATCGGATAGCGCGCCATGGCGCCCATCAAGACGCTGCCTACCGCCGCGGAAAGACAGGTTGCCGCCGTAACCGCCGCCAGCGGCATGCCGGCCTCATGCAAAATGGCGGGATTCACGAAGACGATGTAGGCCATCGTCATAAAAGTCGTGAAGCCGGCCAAAATCTCGGTTCTCCAGTTGGTGTCGAACCGCTCGAATTCGAAGTAATGTTCCAGGAGAGTGCGAATCGGCATGTGGCTTTCTTAGTTATCAGTTGTCAGTTATCAGTTGTCAGTTCCTACGGCCGGGGTGCTAACTGAAAACTGATTACTGATTACTGATTACTGATAACTGTTCACTTCTTCGGTCCCCAAAACACCGAGCAATCGCCCACGGCTTCCTTATGTTGGAAACGCTCCGCCAGTTTGTAATCGGTCGTGGTGTCGTCGTCGCAGCTCATCGCGGTGTAGAAGAATCCCGCTGCTAGCTTAGCCTGCAGCTCGCTATCCGGCATGATGTGCAGCAGCGCCAGCTTGGCGGGCGGCAGGTTGAGCTTATGCGAATAGTCGAACTCCATGCCCGGGGGTGGGCGGTGTCTGGTCAGGAAGTAGATCAATCCATCGGCAAAAAACTCGCCGCCCTTCGGAGTCACCTGCTCCACTTTGCGCGCGACGGCTTCGTAGTCTTGCCAGGTGAAGACGTCGTTGCGGTTCAAGGCATTGTGCATGATGGCGCCCAAACTAAGGAAGCACAGGACCGCGCAAGGCCAGAAAGGCCGATCGGGCGCGAGCACCCGCGCGCCGACGGCGTACAGCCCGAGCACCGCGAGAATTCCAAAAAACGGGGTGAGCGCGATGAAGTACCGCTGAAAAGTGGGATGCGCGAAAGCCAGCTCCAGAAACTGTCCGGCCGACAGGATGGCGCAAAGATAGAACTCCGCGCGGGTGGCGCGGTCGAGCGGTTTCAGGCGCCACAGCCAGATCAGGCCGATCGCCGCCAGCACCCCCAACAGCGTGGCCTGCGGATCTTCCAGCCAGGCCGTGAGCGCCCCGATATCGTGGGGCGTCGAATGGGGCCAGTAAATCTGGCGGTAGTACAGATGATATTCGGCCAGGTTGAACCACACCACCCAGTGCGCGCGCGCAAACAGCCAGATCACCGGCGCGAAAGGCACGGCGGCGGCACAAACGAACCAGATGCCGCGCAGCCAGCGTTGTCTCGCCGGGCAATTCCACAGCATCCAGGCCAGCAGCACCGGCGCCACCGGAGCGTTGAGCAGCGAACAGGCCGCCGCCCCTGCCGCCAGCGCTCCCGCCAGCGGCGCGAACCACGCGTTCCCGCGCACCGCCGCGATGGTGGCGCGAAAGGCCGCCACCGTCAGGAGGAGGCATATTGCATAGGCTTGCCCCAGAGTCCCGAATTCCACCACAGTGATGTTCGAGCCGATCACCACGCCCGCCGTCACCGCCGCCGCCAGGCGCCACCGGCCAGGCTCCCAGCGCCGGTACACGAAATCCGCGGCCATAGCGACCGCCAACGACGTCTCCAGGGATGCCAGCACGTGCACCGTGCGCCAGCTCTCCGGTAGCACGCGAATCCAGAAAGCGTTCCAGTATGCGTTCAGCGGGGCTTGGGGAAAGCAAAAATCCAGATAAGGACGGAAGCCCGCCTTGATCATCTGCGCCGCCACCAGGTGAAAGCTCTCGTCCCCGGTGAAGGCCAGCGTCTGGGCATAACACATCAGAGCCGCGGCCAGCCCCGTCATCGCCGCCCAAAACCACAAGCGCGGCCTCTCATAGAAACGAAACAATCCCATTGTCTGGCATCATAGGGCTTCGACCATTCGCTTTTCAACGTTGGGCAACTCATGCGGTATCCTGGATTGCTTGGCTTCCTTTCTTCAGGTACTGGTCCTTGCCATCGTGCAAGGCCTGGCGGAATTGCTTCCGGTGTCCAGTTCGGCTCACGTCGTGGTGGCCGAAAAACTCATGGGGCTCGACCCCTCCGCGCCCGCCATGACCCTGTTGCTGGTGATGCTCCACACCGGCACCATGTTCGCCGTGATTCTCTATTTCTGGAAGACCTGGCGCGCCACCTATTTCAGCAGCGCCTACGTCGCCAAGGAATTCGGCGTTTTGCTGGTGCTGGCCACCGTCATCACCGGCGTGATTGGAGAAGTCCTCATCATCGTCATCGAGAAGGTGGCGTTGCGCTCTTCGCCCGCGGCGGAAGTCGAGCAACTGTTCGGCCGTCTGGAGCTGATCGCCCCGGCCCTGGCCGCGGCCGGCATCCTGATTCTGGTAGCCGGGCTCAGGGAAAGAGAACGCCAGGCGCAGCCGGTTCCGCTGGGCGCCCGCGAGGCCGGGGCGATCGGCGCGGTACAGGGGCTATGCCTTCCCTTTCGCGGCTTCTCGCGCTCCGGCGCCACCATCTCCACCGGCATGCTGGCCGGCGTCCCCAAGGATCAGGCCGAGAAGTTCAGCTTTGCCCTGGCGGTGGTGCTGACGCCGGCGGTAATCGGCCGTGAGGTGTTACGCCTGGTGAAAGCCAGCCACGGCGGCGGCCGCGAGGCCCTCGCCGCCGCATTCGCGCCCAGCCTGCTCGGAGCCGCACTGGCTTTCCTGGCCGGTCTGGTGGCGCTCAAATGGTTGAGCCGCTGGCTCGAAACCGGCCGCTGGTACCTGTTCGGGATCTATTGCCTGGTAGCTTCCGCGGCCGTCGCCGCCCTGCGCCTCAGCGGCTATTGAGCAACGGCCGGCACCTTTACTGCGAAATCACCGCGATGAAGCCGTCGCTGTATCCACCTTGAAAGGCCGCCTGATAGGATGCGCCTTGAACCGGAAACTCGCCGCCGGTATAGCCGCCTACGTACACCCGCCCATCGGAGCCCACCGCGACGGCATAGGCGTTATTGATGGTCGGGCCTCCCAGGAAGGTGGATAATACGATCCCCGCCCTGCCCGCGACGTGCGGCTTGATCTTAGCGACAAAAACATCGATACCGTTGCCCCAGGTGGGTTGAATCGTATTGGCGGTTATGGGGAAATCGGTCGAGAGCGTGTAGCCGGTCACGTAGATGTAACCGGAACTATCGGTAGTCAGACCATACGCCACTTCTCCCTCCGAACCGCCCAGATAAGTGGAGTATAAGAGGAACTTGGAATTGGTATAGTTCAATACCGACACGAAAACGTCGCCGTTGCCTGCATAAGTGGGCTGCGCCGCATCGGCGGTGACCGGAAAGTTAGACGACAGCGTATAGCCGGTGACCACCATGTTACCCTGTGAATCGAGCGTCAGGCTCCGCGCCATGTCGTTCTGGGTACCTCCCAGATAACTCGTGTAAAGCAGGGAATTCACGCCCACCTGGGTCAAATCCATTACTCCGGCCACGACGTCAAAGTTACCCGCAAGATTGCCTTGATACTGATAGCCAGCCGCTGGGAACAAGGTGGAATTGCTGCTGCAGACGAAATACACCAGGCCGCTTTTGTCGACTGCGATGCCGCGGCCGTCATCCACCAGCTCGCCGCCCATGTAACTGGCGTAGGTCAGGGTTCCGTTATTGGGATTGATCTGCGCGATATAGGCGTCCTGCGGCCCGTAGATCACGCTGGCATAGGCGTTGGCGGTAACCGGCCAATCCGTAGACGCAGTGCTGCCGACCACGTACATATTGCCGCTGGAATCGTACGCCACTCCGTTGGCGCTCTCGTTGCCCGTGGTGCCGCCCAGGAACGACGAGAAGATCAGCCCCGTGCTGCCGCTGACCTGGGGATTGAACACCAGCACGAAAGCGTCCGTATAGGTGGGAAAGCCGCCGACCGTATCGAAGGCATTGGCGGTCACCGGGAACGCGGACGAGGTAGTGGTGCCGACCACGTACATATTCTGCGAGGAATCGACAGCCAGGGCCTGCGGAACATCGTTGCCACCGCCGCCGATGTAAGTTAAAAAAGTGACGCCATAAGCCGCGCCGGGAGCATTGTTGATGACCGCCAGGAAGATATCCAGCTCGCCGGAGTTGGCGCTGCTATAAGCTTCGTTGGTGGCCACCAGATCGGACGTGCCGGTCGAGCCCGCGACGTAGAGGTTACCCTGGTTATCGGTCTGGATGGCGTTGATGGTATCCGCCCCCGAGCCGCCCATATAAGTCGAATAAGCCAAGACGGGGTCCACCACCAGCGCCCGCTTTGCGTCATAGTGTTCCAGCCGCAATCCTACGGTATTGCGGCCCAGCAGCAGGTAACCGCCCTTGACTTCGGTGCGGGCCGAGCTGGCGCGGTCCTCCTGCTGATAAATCACCGGCCGCTTCTCGATGACCGTGCCCTCTCCGCCATTGACCACCAGGTCGCCTTCCGGATTGAGGCTGAGCTTGGAAGCGCCGTCGAACCTGATACGCACGGCGCTCGGATCGGCGCCTGGCGACAGCACGAAGTCGTATTCCAACTGGCTCTCGGTGCCGTAATAAACCAGGTCCACGCCCGGATAGATCTGGCGATAGCACACACGCGAATAACTGGCGACACCGGTGTGCCAGTTGGAACGGGCGCCAATGTAGTAATCGGTGCGCAACGTCAGCCGCCCATCCGGCTCGATTTGGGGGTTCCGGTTGGCGTGCACCAGGGTCATCTCGATATGGCGCCCGCCGCCAACCGCCAGCGTCGCCCCGCGCCCGGTCAGCGCCACCGTGTAACCGCTGCCGCGGGCCGCATAGCGGACAGGCGACTTCCACTGGCCCCGGTTCTCCTCAAAGTGCAGGGGGAGACCGGCCAGCGCGGCTTTGGCTTGCGCCGTGTTGGCTCGAGACGCATCGGAAGACGTGCGCAAGGCGGGCGAAGATCCCGCCGCGCAGAGAGTACCGGCCGCCGCCATTGCGGCCAACGCCAGGATGGGATACCGAAACATAGACGGAGCTCTAAGACTGATCGAGAAGTTCTATTAGAACATGCCACACAGGCAGTTCAAAATGGGCCGATTCTTCACAGGCGACGCCCGTAGGACACAGAAAAACATAGCGTTATCTGAACTCTCTTTTCGCCGGCTGTTCTCCCGCGGCGGGACTACAGCATCCAGGACGGCTAAGGTGAACCACTTTGGTACTTTCCTCGCCGCCGCGTTGGCGATTACCGGTCAGCATGGAGACATGGGGACCTTGTTGCTGACCTTGGCGTGGAGCGCGATGCTGGTGCAGCCGCAGAACGTGAAGCCGGCCTGCAATGCCGCGAGAGCCGGTCAGTTCTGGCCGGCCACGGCGGAAAGCGACGTGGCCGCACAACGGCGGCTGGCGCAGGCTGGCGAATTGGAAGTGTGCGGAATCCACAAGCGGAGATACCGATGGCAGCCGGTCACCGTCAACGTACATAAACTGGTGACGACCCGAAAGTAATCAGCCGCCCAAGACAGTCGCGGGCGCCAGGCCCCGCCCCAGAGGCCGGCGCCGCACGCGACATGCGGGAGAGGAAGGTACGCGAACTTCTCTCCCCTGCCTCGACATATACCATCCGCACTCCCAAAAACCGGCTTCACCGGGACCCGCGAATTTCCAGTTAAGTGGCAAGCCGGTCAACGGTTTGCAAATTATTTTGAAAACCTGTGACTGAGTTCCGGGCCAATACCAGCTTTCCGTGAAATTCGGCGCAAGCGCTAGAAAGCATGGGGATTGGCCGGAAAAAAGTGTCGCCGACATTTCGGGGACGGCAAGGGCGGCGCCGACAGAGATCGCGGGCGCTGCGGCAGCGCGCCAGACGGAACGTTCCATTTCCCAAGCCTGGTAACACCCGGTTCGCGGAGCTCGACCAGGCGCCATGCTTTACCGGGGAAGCTGGAACTCCTTATACTGGAATCTGCGAACCGATGCCCACAATTCTCTATGTGCAGGGATGGCGGTTCCATTTCTATTCGAACGAGGGCAATGAACCAATGCACGTGCATGCAGCGAAGGGCGATGCCGAGTGCAAGTACTGGATCCATGCGGAGCGTTTCGACATCACCGGGGATTTTGAATACAACTGCACGCCGCGTTTGAGGCGCCAGGTGCGCCAGATCATCTTTTTAGCACTTCGATCAAATCACCCCTGCCTGGCGGGAGCACTTTGGAGGGAATCTTGCCAATTAGGACAAATCCGGTTTTGGCAAAGGCGATCGAGACCACGCCCGAGGCGCTCATTGTGACGATGGAGAGCGGCTCCGTTTCGATTCCGTGGGAAAGGTGTTCCGAGCGGCTAGCCCGCGCATCCCAGGCAGAACGAGATCGAGCCGAACTTTCACCTTCCGGTTATGGTATCCACTGGCCCTTGATTGACGAGGACCTAGCCGTCGGGCCTTTAGTTCGATCAGCCGCCTGATCTTGTGGACGCGCCGTCGGGTGGATTTAGGCAAGAGCGGGAGAGAAGATTCTTACGCCCCTGGGAGGGGCTATGGTTGAGCCTTCTCGCGGTCCCAGGGCTTGCGCCCTGGGCTACTCTCTGTCGCCCCGCCGGGGCTGGCTACGGGCGAAGCGATTACCGCGCCGCGGTTTCGTTCGCTAAAAAGGTCTCATCAGGCGTTTGTGCATTCTTGTGCAGGATACGGGCAAAGGCGCCGGCCCGCGCAGCCTTTCGACTACATGCGAGATTCCGGCTGCGAGGAGCGCTATTGCCAGGCCGGCGGCTGCGTCGGCCAGGTAGTGATAGCGGCCGTACACCGTGGCCGCGGCGATCAGGATGGCCATCGCCATCAGGAAATACCGCAGCGGGCGCCGTTCCGGCACGGCGCGCCAGATGCCGAAAGCCGCGGCGAACGCTCCGGCCGCGTGCGCGCTGGGGAAGACGCTGGTGTGGATGCCGTAGTTGCCCAGTATCCACCAGTTGAAGCGGCGGAAGACGGTGTCATAGGCCGGGAAATCCTGGCCGAAGAAAACCACCCGCGGCGGTTCGGAAGGCCAGAACGGGAACTGGGCATAGCACAGCAGCACGGCCGTCACGAAAACCAGCAGGAAACGATCCACCTTCTCGCGCCGGCGGTAGACGTAGAGCATGGCCAAGGCAAACGGCGCCAGGGCGTAGACGAGAGAGTAGGCGATTTCGAGAACCGAAGGCAACACCGGTCCCAACGCCTCGATCAGAGCCTTGCCGCCGCCGCGCAAGACCACGCGGTCCCAAACCACCCAGCGCGTCTCCAGGGCGTAACTGAGGTGCGGCCGCGCAAACCAGCCCATTTCGCGATACGCCATTATGGTCAAAGCCAGCGGCGCCCAATCGCGCATGACGCTCAGCGCCAGATTGCGGTTGCTTCCGCCGCGGGCGATCAGCACCGCGTAACCGGTCAGAAACGCGAGGTTCAACAGGATGACCCGAGAGCCCACGGCGGGCGCGACCGGAAGCAGGGCGCCCAGAACGGCGGCGTAGACCAAAAACGCCAGCACCACCCATTCCGACGCGCGCACGACGCCGGCGGCCGCGACGTCGATGGCTCGCGATTTGGCCGGCGCCGCGGCGGGAGGTGAGAGGAGCAGGGACGCTTGCATGAGGGGAGGGTCAATTGAGACCGGCCGCCTAAGATGCAGCTATCCAGGTGAAAACGCCTGCTCCACGAAGGCGGGCCGGTGCAGGACAGCGGTTGCCACGATGCGCGGAAGTCCGAAAAGGTCTTACCACCGCTGTTCGGTCGCGTAGGAGAAGTTGGTGATGTTACGGGCTTCGCCTTCGATCGGCTCGAATACCGATTGGACGGCGACGCGGCCGGGGCCGGTTAATCGCAGCCACAAGTAGCGGTTGCTCCAGAAGCCCCAACCCGAGAAGCCGGTGGATGGGCGCTCGAAATGCAGCGCCATGTGGACGGACGGGTCCTTGAAGATCAGCGAGGTGGGTTTGATGAGAATGGTCTCGCCGGGCCCCAGATGCCGCACGAAGATGTTGCCGCCGGCGTGGAGCAACAGCAGGCCGGGCGCGGCGGGAGCGTGGAAGCGGTCCATGAACATGCCGATCGGGTAATGGGTTTCGGTGTCGTTGCCCGACTGGGTCTGGAACCAGATGCCGGTTTGGAACCAGTCGTATTGGACCTGCGCGGTGGCGACGAGGAAGAGATGCTCGCGCACGTCGATGGCTTGGCCGGGCTGCAGGGGCAAGGGAATGAGCTCGCCGGGCAGGTCTCGCGAAAACGCAATGTGGCCGGGGCCTTGGGCTTGGGTCATGATGAGCGGCATGCCGGCGAACAGGCGCTTCCAGCCGCCTGCCAGCGGCATGGTGGTTACGTTGACCTGCGGGTCCTTCCACAACAGGACATGGTGGGTGAAATAGATGCTGTCTTCGGGCGCCAGGTTCATGTCGGCCACCGGCACGTAGAGGCCTTCCACCTGGCAGAAAGAATTTCCGAATTGCAGCTTGGCCATGTCCTTGCGGGCCGGCAACTGCGCCCAGCCGGATTCGGCGACCGCGCCCGATAGGGAAACGGCGGCGCCGCAACGGGGACAACTGGATTGGGCCGCATCCACCGGGTTGCCGCACCAGGCGCATTTGGCGCTGGCACTGTGCGAGGTTGGAGCAGGCGGAGGCTGGGAAGGTATCGGTGGCGCCTGCGGAGCGGCCGAAGTGCGTTTCACGGGCGAGCCGCAACTCACGCAGAAATTGCCGCTTTCGGGAATCTGGGTACCGCAATGAACGCAAAACATGGCGCCGCCTATTCCGTACGATGGTGCACGTACATCGACTGGATGCCGATGCGGCCCGGACCGGTCATGCGCGCCAGGCTCATGTTCGTGCCCCCCAAAAAGCCCGTGCCCAGCCGCTGAAATTCCACCTGCATGGTGACGGAGGAATCCTTGTAGAGGAAGGCACCCGGTTCCACCATGATGCTTTCGCCGGGCCCCAGGCGCCGCTCGAATACGTTGCCGTAACCGTGCAGGATGAGCAGGCCGGGCGCGCCGGTGGTGACGAAGCGGTCCATGTACATGCCCTGCCCGCCGAAGAGAATATTGGTAAGCCCTTTGATGCGGACGAACGAGTAAGCGACCTGGTGCGAGGAGAGCAGGAAGGCGTGCTCGCGTACGTCCACCTCCATGCCGGGGTGCAGCGGCAGAAGCACCAGCTCGCCGGTGGCGTCGCGCGAAAACGCGATCCGGCCCGGCCCACTGGCCACGGTGATCAGAAACGGCATGCCGCCGAAGGCGCGCTTCAGGCCGCCGGGAAGCTGCATCACGCTGAGCGGCACGCGCTCGTCCTTCCACAGCATGACGTGATGCTCGAAGAAAATGGCGTCGCCGGGGCCGAGATTGATCTCCGCCGCGGGCACGATCTCGCCTTCCACCTGGCAGGTACTCGAGCTGAAATGGATCTCGGTCATATCTTTGATGCGCGGGGCTTCGCGCCAGCCCGACTCGCTCACCAGGTTGCGCACGTCGAGCGGCGCGCCGCAGGCCTGGCAGGAAAGCGCCGTCTTCACGTTCATGCTTTGGCACCACTGGCATTGGATGCGCTCGAGCGGTTCGCCGGGCGGGATGTATGCGGGATCGGTCATAAGGGCAAGTGTACCCGGAAAAGCCGGGCGCGTACCCAGGCGACCGCTCCCTAGAACGTGTGAAGAATATAGCCGCCGATGAACACCGATGAACGCCGATAGAGAAAACAATGAAGTTATCGGCGTTCATCGGCGTTTATCGGCGGCTCAAATTTGATTTTTCACGGCTCCTGACGGTTGCCGGGAGTGGTCTACCCATTTCGCCCCAAACACGGTACAATTGAACTGTAGCGTCGGAGCCAACGAGTGGGCGAAAGCCCACTTTTTTATTAGGCGCGACGATTGCGAACGATGCGGGAAGCGGTAGCGTCTAAAATCGAGGAGATCGCCGGGCGAGTGGCCGGGTCCGAAGGCTTGGAAGTGGTCGAAGTGGAAGTCAAGGGCGGCGGCAACAATCGTTTTGTGCGCATCTCGATCGACAAGCCGGAGGGAGTAACTCACGCCGATTGCGAACTGGTTTCCCAGCAGGTCGGCACCATTCTGGATGTCGAAGAGGTGGTGCCCGGCGGCCGGTACACGCTCGAAGTCAGCTCTCCGGGTGTCGAACGCAAGCTGCTCAAACCCGCCGATTACCAGCGGTTTCAGGGAAAGAAGGTCAAGATTACGCTGCGCACCGCCATCGACGGTCGCCGTAATTTCGAAGGCACGCTCGCCGGATTGGCCGCGGGCGTGGTCCGGCTCGAAACCGCGCCCGGCCTCGAACTCCATTTCAATCTCGATCAGGTGCTGAACGCCCACCTGAAGTTCGAGTGGTAACCGCCGGCAACCAACCCAATCGACAGACGAGGGCACTTTGGAAACAATCTTTCAATCTATCGAGATTCTGAGCAAGGAAAAGGGTATCGATCCGCAGATCGTGCTCGATGCGGTCAAGGACGCCATGCTGATCGCGGCGCGCAAGCACTATCGGACCAATGAGGATTATGTGGCCGACATGGACGCCAAAACCGGCGCCATCAGCTTGTATGCCATCAAGAAGGCGGTAGAAACCGTCGCCGATCCGACGCATGAGATGACCCTGGCCGAAGCGCGCCGCATCGATCCGGAAGCGGAAGTCGGCGCGGAGGTCCGCATCCCCAAGAACACCGACGCGCTGGGGCGTATTTCGGCGCAGACCGCCAAACAAGTGATTTTCCAGAAGGTCCGCGAGGCCGAACGCGAAACCGTGTTCAACGAGTATTCCGGCCGCGCCGGCGAATTGGTCAACTGCACCATCAAACGGGTGGAAGGGCCGGACTATATCCTCGATCTCGGCAAGACCGAAGCCCGCTTGCCCAAAAAGGAACAATCGCGCCTGGAAGGCTATTCGGTGGGTGATCGCGTGCGCTGCGTGATTCGCCTGGTGGATAAATCCAGCAAGGGACCCGGCGTGGTCGTGTCGCGCGCCGCGCCCGAACTGGTGATGCGTCTGTTCGAGCAGGAAGTACCGGAAATCTACGAC
Organism: Bryobacteraceae bacterium; assembly: GCA_049511335.1. Classification (GTDB taxonomy): domain Bacteria; phylum Acidobacteriota; class Terriglobia; order Bryobacterales; family Bryobacteraceae; genus JBEKYD01. Next base: position 18,216 of record JBEKYD010000012.1, read on the forward strand.
GGCACCGTATCGATTCGCGGCTGCGCCCGCGAAGCCGGCGAGCGCACCAAGATCGCCGTGCAGAGCCGCGACCGGGACGTGGATAGCGTGGGGGCGTGCGTCGGTATGAAGGGCATGCGCGTGCAATCCATCATTCGCGAGCTGCGCGGCGAGAAGATCGATATCATCGAGTACTCGGAAGACTCGGTGGTTTTTGCCGGCCACGCGCTTAGCCCGGCCAAGGTGAGCCGCATCACCGTGATCGACCCGCTCGAAAAGCACATGGAAGTGATTGTCGACGATTCCCAGCTTTCGCTGGCGATTGGAAAGAAGGGGCAGAACGTGCGCCTGGCGGCCAAGCTGCTGGGCTGGAAAATCGATATCAAGAGCGAGGAAGAGAAGCGGCAAGAGGTGGAATCGCAGATGGCCGCGCTGGTGACGCCGGGCGCTCCGGTGGGCGTGCTGATCGATTACGGCCTGCCGGAAAAGGTGGTCGAGAAGCTGGCCGAAGCGGGTGTGGGCACGGTGGAGCGGCTGGGCGAGATGACTCCCGAGCAACTGGAGGCAATCCAGGGAATCGGGCCGAAGATGGTGGAGAAGATCCAGGAAACCGTGGTGGCCTACTACAGCCAGTTCGAGGAGCCGGCTTCTACCCAGGCGGCTGAAGCATCCGAAACGAGCTCTGCCGAAGCGGTGCAGGCGGAAGCTGCTGCCGAAGTCGAGACTGGCGAAGGGGAGGCCAAGGCCGACGAAGCAGAGGCCAAGGCCGGCGAAGCAGAAGCCGGGGCCGGCGAAGCGGAGGCCGATGCCACGCCAGTTGAGGAGCCTGAACCGGTCGATTCCAGGACGGAGGAGGTGGGGCCGGTGGAGGAAGTCGCCGCCGAAATCGCCGATTCCGAGGAAACTGAAGCGGCTCCGGAACAGTTTGCTACCATGGTGGACGCGGGTTCTCCCCCTGACAATCCGCAAGGAGCGGGGCCAGAGCACGCTCCAACTGTGGATTAAAGAGGTTGCGACGAAGAGTAGATCGTTTCATCTATGAAGAAGATTCGAATCAACGAGCTGGCGCGGGAGCTGGAAGTCAAGGCTCACGAAATCCTGGATCGCCTGCCCGAATTAGGCGTTGCGGAGAAGAAAACGCATTCCAGCTCGATCGACGAGGACGTGGCTATTAAGCTGCGGCGCCTCTACGGTAAAGAGTCCCCGGCGAACGGCGACGGCGCCGCGGACGATTCTTCGGCCATCGCGGTGGAGGAGCCGCCCGAGACCTTCGAGGCTCGGGAAGACGAAGCAGCGCCTCCCACCCAGGTCCACGTCACCGTTCAGGAGTTTCCCGCCGGCGAGCCGGAACGGCCCGCAAGCGAGGGTGGCCGTCCGGCCCATGCCGCTCCCGTCCGGCCGCCCTTGGCAACCGGGCGTCCGGTGCATCCTCCGGTAGCCATTCCGGGCAGCCATCCGCCGCAAGCGGTACCTCAACGTCCAACGCCGTCGGCGCCTCCGCCGCAGCCACCCCAAATGCCTCCTGTCGCGATGATCGCGCCCGGCCGCCCGAGCGCGCCCGCGGCCAAACCAATTTCACCCGCTGGGCCCGCCCCCCGGCCTGGACAGATTCTTTCCGGACCGCGCGCTCCCCTGGTTTCCGCGGAACCGTCCCGCCCGCCCATGGGATCTCCCGGTGTGGCTGGCGCTCCGGTTCCGGGCGCGCCCCGGCCTCCGCTGGCGCCGCGCCCACGCCCGGAAGGCATACGCCCCGCCACCGGCGCACCGGCCGCGCAAACCACGCCCCAGCCTGCTCGCCCCCTGGCGGGACAGCCCGCGGCTCGTCCGATCGTTCCGCCGCGCGCCGACCTGGTGGCCAAGCTGACCGCGCCGCGCCCCAGCATGCCGGCTCAGCCCGTCGCGCCGCGCCCCGGAGTGCCCAAGCCGCAAAGTGCGCCCGTTCCCGGCCAACCCATTTATCGCGGCCCGATTCGTCCCGGCCAGCCGATGGTGGCTCGTCAGGGCCCCGGCCCAAGCCGTCCGGCGGGCGCGCCTCTGCGCTCCGGTCCGCGGCCGCAGCATCCCACGTCGGCCCGTCCCGGCATGGGCCCCGGCCTGGCGCCGCCGCCCATGGACCAGCCGCGCCCCCGTCTGGGCGACAAACGTCCCGGCCGCCAGCAGCGCGAACGCGTGGAGGAAGAGAAAGTTCTTCGCCCGCAAGTCCGCCGCCGGGTGGAAACCGGGCCGCCGCCCATCAACCGCGAAATCACCATCTCCGAGGGCATCACCGTCAAGGAGCTGTGCGAAAAGCTCGACGTCAAAGCTACCCTGGTGATGAAGAAATTGATGGATCGCGGCATTTTCGCCACCATCAACCAGACTCTCGATTCCAAGCTGGCCACCGAGGTTGCCCGCGATTTCGGCGCTTCCACGGCTACGGTCAGCTACGAAACCGAGGCCATGCAGGCGGTCGAAGACGCCGAAGTGATCACGGATCTCGAACCCCGCGCTCCGGTGGTCACCATCATGGGCCACGTGGACCACGGCAAGACCTCCTTGCTCGACGGCATCCGCGAGGCCAACGTGGCGGGCCGCGAGGCCGGCGGCATCACCCAGCACATCGGCGCGTACCAGGTCGAAATGAATGGCCGCAAAATCGTGTTCATCGATACCCCCGGCCACGAAGCGTTCACCCGCATGCGCGCCCGCGGCGCCAAAGTGACCGATATCGTGGTGCTGGTAGTCGCGGCCGACGACGGCGTCATGCCGCAGACCCTCGAAGCCATCGATCACGCCAGGGCTGCCGGCGTTCCCATCATCGTGGCGATTAACAAGATCGATAAGCCCGACGCCCAGCCCGAGCGCATCAAGCAGCAGCTTGCCGATCGCGGCCTGCTGGCCGAGGATTGGGGCGGCGACGTGGTGATGGTGCCGGTTTCGGCCAAAACCCACGAAAACCTGGACCGGCTGCTCGAAATGATCATCCTGGTGGCCGATATCCAGGAGCTCAAGGCCAACCCCAGCCGGCCGGGTGTCGGAACGGTGCTGGAAGCCCAGCTCGATCGCGGCCGCGGCCCGGTGGCCACCGTGCTGGTGCGCAACGGGACGCTTTCGGTGGGCGACTTCTTCATTTGCGGCGCCGTCTTCGGCAAGGTGCGCGCCATGATGGACGACCGCGGCACGCAGATTCGCAAAGCCGGCCCCGCTACCCCGGTCGAAGTGCTCGGCCTCGAATCGATGCCCGAGGTGGGCGACGACTTCCAGGTGGTGACCGATACCGCCAAGGCCAAGCAAATCGTTCAATTCCGCGATCAGAAGGTCCGCGATGCGGCCCTGGCCAAGAGCGGACGCCTGACGCTGGAGCAATTCCACAAGCAGATGCGCGAGGGCGAGATCAAGGAACTGCCGGTGATCATCAAGGCCGACGTGGGCGGTTCGGCCGAAGTGCTGGCCGAGACTCTGCTCAAGCTCTCGAACGACAAGGTGACCGTCAAGGTGATCCGTTCCGGCGTCGGCGCCATCAACGAGAGCGACGTGCTGCTGGCTACCGCTTCCAACGCCATTATCATCGGTTTCAACGTGCGTCCCGAGCGCAATGCCTCCGCCCTGGCCGAGCAGGAAAAGGTCGATATCCGCCTGTACACCATCATTTACAACCTCACCGACGAGATTAAGCGCGCCATGAGCGGGCTGCTCGAACCGGTGTTCAAGGAAGTGTACCGGGGCAAGGCCGAAGTGCGCGAGACGTTCCGCATCAGCAAGGTGGGCAACGTGGCCGGCTGCATCGTGCAGGACGGCTCGATTGCCAGCCGCTCGGAGGTCCGGCTGCTGCGCGACAACGTGGTGGTCTATACCGGCAAAATCGCTTCCTTGCGCCGCTTCAAAGACGACGTGAGCGAGGTGAAGAGCGGCATGGAGTGCGGCATCACGCTCGAAAATTACGGCGACATCAAGCAGGGCGACGCGATCGAAGCATTCGTGACCGAGCGCGTGGCCACCGAAGTATTCGCCTGAAATGGCCACCGTCGGCGTGCTCACCCTGGAGTTGCGCATCGAGGATGCGCACTCGCTCAAGGACAAGCGGCACGTCGTCAAAGGACTGAAGGACCGCCTGCGCGCCCGCTTCAACGTGGCCGTGGCCGAGATCGATTTCGAGGATGTGTGGCAGCGCGCGCTGGTGGCGGCCGTAACGGTTTCCTCCAGCCGCGAGCGGGCCGAACAGGTGCTCCAGGCGGTGGAAGAGGATGCCGCCGGCGTGCTCGGCGGAAGTTTGGTGTCGACGGCGGTCGAGTGGCTGTGAGGAGCTTTCAGCGATCGGCTTTCAGCTTGACCGCTCCCTGACGGTCGCGGCTCGGATAGGCGCTTTGGCGCGTTTCCGAGGTTTGCTGAGCTGAAAGCTGATTGCTGATAGCTAGTGTGCTATGGACGAGCGGCGGACGTTGCGGGTCTCCGAGGCGGTTCGAGAGGAGCTCGCGGAGATCATTGGATTTGAAACCGAGGACCCCCGGCTCCTGGCTGTGGAAGTGATCGAGGCGCATGTCAGCCCGGACGGGCGCCACGCCGGGGTGAGGGTCGCGGTCCGGGCGAGCGAGCGCGAGCAGAAGCAATCCTTGGAGGCCCTCGAACATGCCAAAGGGTTTCTGCGGCATGAGCTGGCTACCCGCCTGAGCCTGCGCCACGTCCCCGAGCTGCATTTTGAACTGGACCGCAACCCCGACGTAGACAGCCGGATCGATTTCCTGCTCAAACGGGCGAAAAAATTGCGTGGCCGCGGTGAAAATTAGCCCTAAAACCAAACCAATCGTGTTAGTTTTGTTTTTGTTGGCGGCGTTCGCGCCGGCCGGGGCGCAAACCGCGCTGCGGCTGGAAAAGAGCGCCGACGCCATGGGGTCGACTTATACGGTGGTGCTCTACGGTACCGGCCGCGTGGCCATGGAAGCCGCCGCCGACGCGGCGCTTGACGAGGCACGGCGCCTGGACGACCTGCTGTCGAATTACAAGCCCTCGAGCGAGTGGAGCGGCGTGAACCGGCACGCCGCCGAAGGCCCGGTCCGGATTTCCGAGGAGCTGTTCCAGTTGTTGGCGGCTTGCCGGGATTACAGCCGCGAAAGTGAAGGGGCGTTTGATATTTCGGTGGGTCCGTTGATGAAAGTTTGGGGGTTTTATAAGGGCACGGGACATCTGCCGCATCGCGCCGAGGTCATGGCCGCGAGGGAGAAGACCGGCTATCGGCACGTTCATCTCGACGCCGCGGCGCGCACGGTGCGGTTCGACCGGCCGGGCGTGGAGCTCGATCCGGGGGGCATCGGCAAAGGCTACGCCGTGGATCGCATGGTGGCCATCCTCCGCCGGATGTCGGTCGATACCGCCCTGGTGGCGGCGTCCGGCAGCAGCATCTATGGCCTGGGCGCGCCGCCCGATTCGCCGCGCGGCTGGCCGGTCGATATCAAAGACCCTTGGGACCAGCGCCGGAAGGTTGCGGAAGTGTTTTTGAAGGATATGTCCATGTCTACCTCGGGCAGCTACGAGAAGTTCTTCCGCGCGGAAGGACGCGTGTATGCTCATATCATGGATCCGCGCACGGGTTACCCGGCGCAGGGAAGCGTGGCGGTTTCGGTCGTGGCTCCGCGAACCATCGACAGCGAAGCTTGGGCCAAACCCTATTTTGTGAACGGCCGCCAGTGGGCGGCCCAGCATAAGGCAAAAGATTTCCGCGTTTTCTTTTGCCAGGACAGGACGGATCACCCATGCGCGTGGCTCCAATGACAAGCCGCTTCCTCGACGCGTGCCGCCGCCGGCCCACCGATGTGCGGCCGGTGTGGTTTATGCGGCAGGCCGGCCGCTATCTGAAACAGTACCGGCAAATTCGCGAGCGGCACGGCATCCTCGAAATGTGCAAGCGGCCCGATCTGGCATCCACCGTCACGCTCCAGCCCGTGGAATTGCTGGACGTGGACGCCGCCATCATCTTCGCCGACCTGCTGCTGCCGGTCGAGCCCATGGGCCTGAAGCTGCGTTATGCCAGCGGCGAAGGCCCCATCATCGATAATCCCGTGCGCACTTCCGACGATGTCGATTCGCTGGCCACCACCAATACCGACGACCTGGGCTACGTCGGCGAATCCATCCAGCAGGTGGTGCGCGCCCTGTCCGGCCGTGTGCCCGTCATCGGCTTCGTGGGCGCGCCCTTCACCATGGCGAGTTACATGATCGAGGGCGGCGCTTCCCGCAATTTTGTCCGCACCAAGCGCCTGATGTACAGCGACGAAACCCTGTGGCGCCGTTTAATGGGCAAGATCGTGGACGTGCTGGCCCCCTTTGCGCACCTTCAAGTCACCGCCGGAGCTCGCGCCATCCAGGTGTTCGATAGCTGGGTGGGCGCGCTGGGGTCGGACGATTACGTGCGCTTTGCCGCGCCCTATTCCCGCGCCCTGATCGAACGCATCCGCTCCACCGGCGTGCCAGTCATTCATTTCGGCACTGGCGCGGCCGGTTTCTTTCGCGAGTTGCACGCCGCCGGTGGCGACGTCATGGGCGTCGACTGGCGCATGAATATCGACCAAGCCTGGATGGATATCAGCTATCGCTCCGCCATTCAGGGCAACCTCGACCCGGTGGCGCTGTTCGCGCCGCTCCACGAACTGCGCAGCAAGGTTCACGAACTGCTCAAGCGCACCGGCACTCGTCCCGGGCACATTTTCAACCTGGGCCACGGCATCCTGCCCGAAACCCCACCCGAACACGTCCGCGCCGTGGTGCAGATGGTGCGGGAATACAAAGCGTAGGGAGTGGCGCGGCAACGCGACCGTGAGGAAGTGGCAAAGAAATATAGAGCCACAGATGAACACAGATAAACACAGATACGGAAACCAAATAACTTATCTGTGTTCATCTGTGTTCATCTGTGGCTCTAATCCAGTTTTTCCACGGCTTCTGAGTGGGCTTCTGGCTTCCGTCCTGCCTCCTCCATGCGCGTAGCCATCGTTGGCGGCGGCATTTCCGGGCTCTCCGCCGCCTACTATCTGGCCCGCCATGGGGTCGCCTCCACCATCGTCGAATCGCGGCCCCGGCTGGGCGGCGTCATCCGGACCGAACACGTGGATGGCTGCACCGTGGAAGCGGGTCCGGATAGCTTTCTCTCCGCCAAACCGGCGGCTCTCGACCTGATCCGCGAGTTGGGGCTCGAGGCCGAAGTGATCGGCTCCAATGATCGCGTGCGCCGCACCTACGTCCGCCGCCGCGGCCGCCTGGTGCCGCTTCCCGACGGCCTCTTGATGATGGTGCCCACGCGAATTCTGCCCATGCTGGCGAGCCCGCTGGTCGGCTTCGGCACCAAACTGCGCATGGGCCTCGAGCTGTTTCGCGCCCCCAAGCCCAAAGCCGCCGATCAATCCGTCACGGAATTCATTCTGGAGCATTACGGCCGCGAAGCCGTCGATTATCTGGCCGAGCCGCTGCTTTCCGGCGTCTACGGCGGCGACCCGGCCGAGCTCAGCGTGCGCAGCGTGTTGGGCCGCTTCGTGGAGCTTTCGGAGCGCTACGGCAGCCTGACCCGCGGCGTGCTGGCCGAACGCGCCAAAGCTGCGCGCGCACGGGGAAATACCGAGCCGCTTCCTCTCTTCCGCACGCTCAAGGGCGGGCTGCAGCAAATGACCGACGCCGTTGGCGCCGCCATCGCCGGCCACGCCGAGGTTCGCCACGCGCGGGTGGAAGCCGTGGAGCGCGCGGCCGCCGGTTTTCGCCTGCGTCTCGATGGCGATTGGCTGGATGCCGATCGCCTGGTGGTTGCCACCGAAGCCCACAGCGCCGCCCGGTTCCTGCCGCCCGTCGATGGCCGCCTGGCCGAACTGCTCGGCGCCGTGCCCTACAGCTCGTCCATGACGGTCGCTTTGGGTTTCGAAGCAGCCGATTTCGCCGGGCGCCCGCCCGATGGCTTCGGTTTTCTGGTGCCAAGGGTGGAGCGCCGCCGCTTGGTAGCCTGCACCTGGGTCGGCACCAAGTTCTCGCACCGCGCTCCCCAAGCCAAGCTGGTGGCGCGCTGCTTCCTGGGCGGCCGGCAAGACGCTGCCATCCTGGATCGAAGCGACTCCGACGTGCTCGCCATCGTCCGCGAGGAGCTCCGCGATATCGCCGGCGTCGCCGCCGAGCCCCGCTTTCATCGCTTCTTCCGCTGGCCCCGCTCCATGGCCCAATACACCGTCGGCCATGGCGCCCGCCTGGCCGAAATCGAAGCCCGCACCGCCGCCATCCCCGGGCTATATCTGGCTGGCAACGCCTATCAAGGGATCGGCATCCCCGATTGCATCCGGATGGGGAAAGCCGCCGCGGAAGCGATAGCCGTCAGCGGTCAGCCATCAGGTCTGAGCTAACCCCGCCCTCGCCGATCGCTGCCGCTGATGCCAATACGTGTCCTCTCGGCGCAGGCCGCAATAGCTGAGGAGGACCACTTGCCCCAGAATATCGTATCGGAACCGCCAGCGACCAAGGGCGAGCCGGTACTGGCCTTCCCCCGAGGGCACGCCCTCCAGTTTCTTGATGTGGTGGGTCCGCGACTGGTTATGCGGATCTGCTGAAAGAATAGCGACCGCGCTGCGTTCGGTAGCCTCAAAACCTCGATGGACCCGCAGGAGCTTCGTGGAGAGCCGTTGGTAATGGGAAGTCGAATGGACGGCGAAACGAGGAGGCATGGTCAAGCGCGGCGTGCGCGCTTCCGTGCCCGCAATGTGCGTGCCGCGAAGAACTCCTCAATGGGACAAGTCTTGCCTGCCAGAAACTCCTCATGACCCTTTCGGATCGCTGCGCGGATTTTCGGGTCGCGGAGCTCGCTGGCATCCTGCAACTCGTCGGCAGACAGCTTCGGGACGATCATGATCACGCCGCCGGACGCCTTGACTTCCAACTCCTGTCCGGACTTAAAGCCAGCCTTGCGACGAGCAGCCGTAGGAATCACGAGCGGCGATGTATTTTTGACGGTGACGGTCACGATAGAGATTATGTCGGTTAGCTTAGTTCGCTTTCAGTTTAGGCTGTGCCGCCAGTCGCGTCAAGGCAACCTCAGCGATCGGCCTTCAGCCTTCAAATCTCAGCTTAATCTAAAGACCCTTACCCAATTGCGACTAGCCGGTCGTACAGGGCGTGGGGCCCCACCCAGAACCACACCACATCGTTCCCGCGCTCCACGGCAAGTGCCCGGTAATGCAGTCCAACCCGGACTGACCAGAGACGACCGGTTCTCTTGAAGTGAAGGGAGGGATGATGCGGATCGTGCCGCAGCAGTTGGTAGGACTCGTCAGCGAGGCGGCGTACGTCCGCCGGAAGCTCGCGATAACATTGCCAGAACCGAGGATTGGCGCGGTGCCTCACCGTTCCGTGCAGCGGCCAGCGCGGAGATCGTCGAGGGCTTCGTCCGCTAGCGCATCCAGGCGTCCCGCCATGGCGTCCGCTTCAATCCGGCGGTCCCACGCTTCGGCCTCGAGCTCGGCAAACCACGCCCGGAACACCGCAAGCTCGGCCGCGGAGAGCCGGAGCACAGCCTCCTCTATTTCCTTCACACTGCCCATCGTTTCCACTGTACTCTCCCCTATTGTGCACGCTCAACCCTGCCCCGTGGACTCGACGCTCCTCAACGCTGAGATTCTTCACGTCAAGTATTTCACGAACAACACCGCATTCCGCTTCTCGTTATAAATCAGTTCATCCACCATGTTCCGCGCCATTAGGATTCCGAAGCCGCCGGGGCGTGCGCCCTGTTTAGCGCGCACTGTCACATGCTGGATAGGTGAATCCTCGGGGTTGGAAATGGCGGCATGGGATAGTCGCTTCAGCGAAAAACCCTTGCCCGGGTCTTCGATCTCCACCAGCACCGAGCGCGCGGTCCGAATGAGGGAAGCGCGCACGCGCTTGCGGGGGTCGGAACCGGCGCCGTGCTCGATGCCGTTGATCAGCAGCTCGCGGAAGGCGCTGGCAATATCCTCGCGCGCCGCGGAGGCCACGTCCGCGGTCATTTCCCGCACCAACTGGGTGGCCCGCTCGGCGGCTTCGAGCTTCGAGCGGATATCCACGGTGCACCAATCCGGCCGGCCTGAAATCACCCGCAAATCGTCGCGCCAAGCGGAAGCGTTGAGGGCCTGCTGCACCATTTCGGCCACCTGGCCGGGCGGAAAAGGCTTGTGGAAATACGAATATGCCCGGTGCCGGACGGCAGCCAGGGCGCGCGCCGGATCGAGGTCGCCGGTCAGGATCACGCGCGCTTCGGGCCGTACCGTCCGAACCTGCCGCAGCAGCGCACCACCGTCCCCGCGGCCATTGGGTTCCTGTCCCGCTACCACCACTTCGCAGGGCAGCCGGCGCAATAAATCCATAGCCTGGTTCGAATCGTAAGCGGCCTCGACGGCGCGGTCATCGCGGCGCAGGAGCCCTTCCAGCGCCTGATGAACCGCCGGATCGGCATCCAAAACCAATAGATGACGTGACGGCAAATTCCCCTCACCCTTACTGTAGCCGAGGTGCATGTGCGCGCGCGCTAGTGCTTTGGTTTACTTTTGACCCAACCGCCGCGAAAACCGATTTTAGCCACGGATGAACACGGATGCACACGGATAAGGTAGATAAGTCATTTATTTTCTTTTATCCGTGTCCATTCGTGTTCATCCGTGGCTCATGGTTTTCGCCGGCATGGCACGGTTCCGTAACCTCTGCGCCTCGTAATGCATCTCTTGTGACGATGCGTCACACTGTGCCTGCCCGTAGTGTCGGCCTGGGCATCCCCAGCGCCAAGTTGCTGTCACTTGCGCTTCTCGCGGCTGGTCTCGCCACCGCGCAGGTTTATCCCCCGAATGGTTATCCCGGCGGGTATCCGGGCGGGTATCCGGGCGGTTACCCCGGCGGCTATCCCGGCGGCGGCACTCCGATCCCCATGCCCGGCAAGAAGCAGCCCAATTCCACCAAGGGCCAGCCCATGCCCAACTTCCGCGGCAAGCTGAAGCAGGAAATGGACGCCAAGTCGATCTTGCTGTCCCTCGACGACGATCGCGTCATCGTGTTCCGGCGAACCGATAAGACCAAGTTTTTCAAGGGCGGAGACGAAATCAAGAACCCAAAGTTCCACGTGGGCGACCAGCTTTCGGTGGAAGGCCCGGAAGAGATGGATGGCACTATGACGGCGGCCAACGTCTACTGGGAAAAAGCCGGCACCGGAGGCGGTACCACTTCCAGCGACGCCCAGAAGAAGGATGACAGCGGCGCCGTCGATACCTGGAAAGACGCTCCCAAGCAGGATAGTGCCACCGCCGTGGCGCCGCCACCCGCCAAACCGGATGCCGACGATCCCGGCCCGCCAACCCTGCAGCGTGGCAAGGTGGCCGACACCAACCGCGAGCACGCTTCGGACGCTGCGCCGGCTCCCCTGCCCCAATCGCCGGCGCCGCAGACGCCGCGGGATTCGGCGCCGGTGGAAAGCGCGGCCAATATGCCTCCGCCGCAGCCGCAACCCATGGATTCGATTCCCTCCGGCGGCGATCCCGACCTCTCCGTCTCGCGGCCCAATGGCGACGACCTGATCCGCAAGGCCACCGACGCGGCGTTCGACTTCACCCAGAACCTGCCCAATTACGTTTGCCTGGAACTGATCAATCGCTATGAAAGCGATAGCAAGCCGGTGAATTGGCAGGCCGTCGACCGCGTCCAGACCAACGTCATCTACGAGAACGGCAAGGAAGACTATCGCAATCTGCAGATCAATGGACGGCCGGTGAATAAGAAGATGGAGGAAATGGGCGGCGCCTGGTCCACCGGCGAGTTCGGCACCATGCTGATCGACCTGTTCTCTCCCGCTACCGCCGCCGATTTTCGCTATAGCCACACCTCGCGGTCGAGCGGCATCAGCTCCAAGGTGTACGATTACACCGTCGACCACCAGCACTCTCACTGGGACGTGAAAATGGGCTCGCAGGAATATTCGCCTGCCTATCGCGGCTCGGTTTGGATCGATCCGCAGACCGCGCGCGTACTGCGCATCGAGATGGAAGCGTTCGGTTTTCCATCGACCTTCCCTACCGATCACGTGGAATCCGCCACCGATTACGAATATGTCCGGCTGGGCGACGCCAAACAATACCTACTGCCGGTGCATTCGGAGACCCTGAGCTGCGAGCGCGGCACCCCGAATTGCAGCCGCAACGTGATCGACTTCCGCAATTACCACAAATACTCCGGCGAATCGACCATCACCTTCGGCGATCCGAAGAACCCGAAGTAAGCTCGATACTGCCAGCCGTGGGGCAGACCATCGTTCTTAGTGGTCTGCCCTCGACCGGACTTCCCCTGCGTACCCAAATCCCAATCAACCGCCTGAAAGCAAGGCAGTTATAGTCTCTCCACGTTACTCGCTCGACGGTCCAAACCCCGATGGGTGAGCGCTGAAAGCTGACCGCTGATAGCTCTTCTTTCTCAACCCACTTGCATTTCGCCGCCGGTTCAGGCAACCTAAAAGGTTTTCCCCGGACTCATTCATGTTGGTACGCGTGCTTTATCACGACCACTGCTTCGACGGCGCTGCCTCCGCCGCCTTTTTTAGCCGCTTCATCGCGGGCGCAATTCACCCGGATGCCGAATTCCGTTATACCGGAATGGCGCACAGGGCCGATCAGACTTTCGACCCCGCCCTTTTCGACGGCGACGAAAATGCCATTGTCGACTTCAAGTACTCGAGCAATCCGCGCCTGACGTGGTGGTTCGATCATCATCAAAGCGCCTTTCTCAACGCCCGGGACGCCGAGCATTTTCGCCGCGATACCAGCGGCCAAAAACTGTACGACCCCAGCTTCAAATCCTGCGCCTCGTTCATCGCCGCCACCGTGCGCCAACGTTTCGGATTCTGCGCCCCGGACCTGGACGATCTGGTCTACTGGTCGCTGATCATCGACGGCGCGCAGTATCCGGACGCCAGAACCGCCGTGGAATTGGGCGCTCCGGCCATGAAGCTCACCCTCGTGATCGAGGCCGCCAAAGGCTCCGGCATCGTTCAGAAAATCATCGGCTGGATGCAACACCGCAAGCTCGACGAGATCGTCGCCGAGCCCGAAGTGAACCGGCTCTACGCCCCGCTCTATCGGCGGCACGTGGAAAACCAGCAGGTGATCCGCGAGCTGGCCCGTGAGGACCGCGGGGTGGTGTTCTTCGACCTGGACGGCCACGACGCCGAAGGCTACAACAAGTTCATCCCCTACTATCTGTTCCCCGATTCGGTGTACACCGTCTCGGTCAGCCCTTCGACGTTCCGCACCAAAATCTCGGTCGGCTCCAACCCTTGGGCCAAGGTCGAGCTGAAACACAACCTGGCCACCATTTGCGAGCGCTACGGCGGCGGCGGCCACGCCCGCGTGGGAGCGATCAGCCTGGCGCCCGGCGCCCTCGATCAAGCCCGCGCCGTCGCCCGCGAAATCGTGACCGAACTGCAGAGCTGAGCCCTCGTAGCGCCGGCGATCTTGTCGCCGGCGCTTTCGTGTCTAATGGAAATGGAGCCATGTTGACGGCCTTCATCGTGGATGACGAGCCCATTGCCCGCCAGGTCCTGCGCGAGCAACTGGAGACCATGCGCGACATCGAGGTCGTGGGGGAAGCCGGCGATGGCGGCCAGGCGCTGGTCGAAATTGCGCGCCTCCGCCCGGATCTGGTTTTCCTCGATCTGCAGATGCCCGTGATGGGCGGCTTCGAGGTGGTGCGCAACCTGGAAGGTTCGCGCCTGCCGGTACTGGTCATTGTCACCGCTTTCGACCAGCACGCCATCGAGGCTTTTGAAGCCGGCGCCATCGATTACCTCTTGAAACCGGTGAGCGAGGCGCGTCTTGCCAAGGCGGTGGAGCGAGCCCGCGGCCTCGCCGGTAATCCGGCCGAGGCCGCCGGCAACATGGCCCGCATCGCCGCCATCGCCGATACCGCGCCTTCGGCCGGCAGCCGCAAACTGGTGGGCCGAATCGGCTCCGATTATGTCTTGCTCGATGCCGACGAGGTGCTGGCCTTCCAGGCCGAACGCGAATTGGTTTGGATCGTCACCGCCCGCCAGCGTCTGCTCGCCACCCACACCCTCCGCGCCATCTGCGCGCGCCTGCCCGGACCGCAGTTCCAGCGCGTCCACCGCAATGCCGTCGTGAACGTCAATCACATTCGCAAAATGAGCGCCCTCAGCAGCCAGCGTTGGCTGGTCACCCTAAGCAACTCACTCGAATTGATCGTCAGCAAACGTCAGGCCCACGGGATTCGGCAGATTTTGCATTGGTGAAAGAAGAAAGAAGTCAGAAAGTAAAACGCGTAATTGATGCTGAAAAGCCCGAAAAACGTGCCCCAGGCGGACCGTTGCCGCAGAATCCGGCCGAAGCCCGGCCCTTCGTGGCGGTGCGGCTTGCCCGCGGCTTTGGTACGCGGCGCCCAGGGACCCATAATGGGACCCACAGCAGGGCGCCGAAGCCCAGGATCGAGAACAGGGCTCGCCACCCGAACCGCGCCACCACCAGGCCGCCGATCAGCGTCCCCAGGGCAGGCCCAGTTTTCGAGCCGGCATCGATGAGGCCGTTCGTGAGGCCGCGTCGGTGTTCCGGGAAACGAGTGGCGATGATCTTCGAATAGGAGGGATAGGCCACCGATTCCGCGGCGCCGAGCACCAGCCGCAGAGGCGAACCAGGGACAGTAGCCCCTTCGCCGAATTCTCGACGTTACTGGACTGAGGACTTGGGGACAGCCCGCGTTTTTCTTGGACTGTTTTCCTGTTTCTAACCAGGCGTTGAGCCCGTGCGCGCTTGACACCTTCCGATCGTCGGACGCTCTCAAGAGCCATGGGAACAAAATCAACTTCAAAGCAAAAGTGGATCGGCCGCGTTGGCAAGCGGCGCCAAGCGGCGATTCCGCGGTAGATGCTTGAAACACTCAATGTCCGAAACGCGGGCGGTGGGCGCAGCGAAATCACGCCGACACTGCGAGTAGCGGTCTCTTCTCCCGCTCCCGATCAAGTGTGTCGCCGCCCTCAGGCGCGTTCAAACTGGTGACGTAACGGGGGCCGCAGTCCAGCAGCTTCTGAAGAATCGGGGTCTTCGAGCAACTGGATTCTACGAAGTCCACGCCGAGTGCCGTCAGCGTAAGGTCCGAGTTGTCGGCTACGGTGATGTACTCCTTGCTCTTGAGATACCAGGTGGTAAACTCCAGGTACTCGCGGGGTATACCCATCCGCTTTTCAAGGTCGAGCAGCGAAACACCGGGGCGGTCAGGGCTGGTTCTGCGCCGGTTGTACAACAGCGAAAGGACCCCAAGCCGCCGGTTCATCTCACCCTCGATGCCATTGACGAACTCGCTCAGTTCGAAGATGGGAAGAGTCCCGGTCTCCCTGCTTTGGAGACTGGCATCGTAGGCGGCCCGGCGCTCGGGATCCGACAGTACCTCACAGGCAGCCTGTAGAATCAGAAACTTCTCAGAGTCGCCGGTCTCCGTGTTATCCGGATGAAACCGGCTTGCCATCATTCGATAAATTCGATGGATGGTCGACCATTCCGCTTTGGGGTTGACCTGGAGAAACGTATAATAATCGACGTCGGTGTCATCCGCGTACGGGGCCGTTACTTTGGTATCTTCATTTAATTCGAGCCCGATGGCGTAACCGTCGTGGTGGGGAGTGCAATGGCGCACCACACCGTAGCCATTCAGCGTGCCGAACCGAAGGAACACGACGGTTGTCAGCGGAAGCACCTGGGACGAGCTGACGCAAATGCCGTGTCTCGAGAAGTCCACACCGCGAGCCTCGAGAGAGCGCATTCTCCCGTCTTCGGGCCGCCAGCACAAGGTATACGTCGGCCCTCCGATGCGACGCGGTTCCCGGCGCCTGTTAACTTTCACTTGCGTTCCTCAAGAGTAGTCAGGCAGAATCGCACCTGCCATGCTCTTCAACCTAAGAAGATTCTAGGACCTTTCTCAGGCGAGCACTATAATGTCTTTGGGCAACCTCTGGCGAGATGGATCCCCTCTGTGTACCTGCGCCTCTTGCACCAAAACCAGGAATGAATGACAGGCTTACAACATGCCTATTTTCAATCGCTTACACCAAATATGTAAACTAGAAGTCGATGTCGCCCTCACCCAAGGACACAGTACCTCGCTGGCCCAAAACAAGAGCCTGAAACGGACTCCGGGCCGAACGCAAAGCCGCCTTCGAGAAAGTCGTCGACGACGCCGAACTGCTCATCGAACTTGCTGAAAAAGCGAAAAAGCGGGAGAAACCTACGACGCTTTCCCCAACCACCCAACCCGCCGCGCGTCTACTCGTGGGCGTACTCTCTTTCGATCTCTTCCAGCGTCTTGCCCTTGGTTTCCGAGACTTCAAACAGCACGAACACGAAACCAGCCAGGCAAATCGACGCGTACAGCCAAAATGTCGCGGCCGGACCCAGCGCCCGATTCAGAATCGGAAAAGTAAAGGTCAGCAGAAAGCAGGCGATCCACAGCGCCGAAACCGACACCGAAACCGCCGCGCCACGAACCCGGTTGGGGAAAATCTCCGAAATCAGCACCCACGTCACGGGCGCCAGGGACATGGAGTAACAGGCGATAGTCGCCAAGGTGCAGACGAGCACGGGCAGGCCCTTCAAGCCAAAATAATAAGAGAACCCCAGAAGCGTGTGACAAGTGGCAATGCCGGCGCATCCGGCCAACATCAGGACGCGCCGCCCCAAGCGGTCCACGAACGCCAGCGCGACCAGGGTAAAAACAAGGTTGATGGCGCCCGTGATCACGATGTTGAACAGAATGTCGCTCACGCCGTAGCCGGCGTTGCGATAGATTTCCTCGGCGTAGTTGAAGATGACGTTGATGCCGCTCCACTGTTGCAACACCGCCAGAAATACTCCGATGCCCAGCACCTTGAGCAGGCCGGGCGCCAGCAACCCGGCCAGGCGGCCTCGCGCCTCGCGCGGGTTCGCGGTAGCCAACACTTCGCCCAGTTCGCGGTCGGCGTATTCCCCGCCCCCGATGCGCGCCAGCGTCCGGCGGGCGCGTTCCCTGTGCCCGTGTGCGGCGAGCCATCGCGGGCTCTCCGGAATGAACAGCGCGCCGGCCAGGAAAACCAGCGCGGGAACGGCCACCGCGGTGAACATCCAGCGCCAGCCGGCCTGCCCGTTCCAGGATTGACGAATCATTTCCGCCGTCGCTCCCGCGGCTACCGGTTTGGCGATCGCCCAGTTGACCACCTGCGCGCCCAGAAGGCCCACCACGATGGTCATCTGGTTCATCGCCACCAACCGGCCGCGCCACGGAGCAGGGCTGATTTCCGCGATGTACACCGGCGAAACATTGGAAGCGATTCCGATCGCCACCCCGCCCGCCATGCGCCACACTACGAACTGAGCGAAGGTTTGCGCCCACCCGGTAGCCACCGACGAAACCGCAAACAGCACCGCCGATCCGATCAGCAGCTTCTTCCGCCCGACCCGGTCGGCGCCCGTTCCCGACAAAATCGAACCCACCAGGCAACCGAGCAGCGCGCAACTGTTGGCCCAGCCGATCGCTTGCTCCGATTGCAACCGGAAGAACGTTTCATAAAAAGGTTTGGCGCCGCCGATGACCACCCAATCGTAGCCAAACAGCAGCCCGCCCAGCGCCGCCACGGCCGCCAGCGTCCAAACATAGCGGGCATTGTAATGTTCGTGCACGTTCCCAATGCTATCTCGTGGCGGGGGCGGCATTTCCCATGCCCCGCGAGACTCGCTAATATCGAGAGGAGCCAATGCTGAAGAATCTGGATCCGATCTTGAGTCCCGAGCTGGTATCCGTGCTCGCCGCCATGGGCCATGGCGACGAGTTGGC
Organism: Bryobacteraceae bacterium; assembly: GCA_049511335.1. GTDB lineage: Bacteria > Acidobacteriota > Terriglobia > Bryobacterales > Bryobacteraceae > JBEKYD01. The sequence continues at coordinate 36,015 of JBEKYD010000012.1, forward strand.
AATCGTGGATGCAAATTTCCCGGCCGCGGCGATGGCGCGCAGGCTGATCCGCCTGGATGGCCTGAAGGCCACCCGCGTGCTTGAGGCCGTGCTGAGCGTGCTGCCGCTGGACGATTTCGTCGATTCACCGGTCGCGGTGATGCAGACCGCCGGCCAGCCCGAAACCATTCCCGAGCCGGTGCGGGAATTCCAGCAAGCCGTGAATGCGGCCGAATCGAAGAGCGTCAAAATTACTGCCATCGACCGGTTCGATTTCTACGACCGGTCCCGCGCCGCTTTCGCCATCGTGATTACCGGAGAAACGCGGCTCTATGGAAATGTTCTGGTAAAAAAAGGTGTCATCCGTCTATAGGTTTCCAACCATGCAACGCCGCCGCTTTCTTGCCAATCTTCTTCCCGCCGCCTTCTTCCGGACGTTGCTCCCGAAGGCCGTTTTTGCGTTTCCAGACGACACCCCGGTCCCTCCGGATACGGACATCAAGCGCGTCCTGATCCTGTTCAAGTGCCACCTGGACGTAGGATTCATCGATACCCAGGCCAATGTGGTGCGGAAATATTTCGACGTGTATTTCCCGCGGGCCATCGATACCGCCGGGCCGATGCGTCAAGCCGGCGGCGATCGATACATCTGGACCACTGGCTCATGGCTGGTCTACGAGTATCTGGAAAAGGCCGCGGCCCCTGAGCGCAAGCGTATGGAGCAGGCCATTGCGGGCGGCGACATCGCCTGGCACGCTCTCCCGTTCACCTGGCAGACGGAGCTCATGGACCCGTCCTTGATCGCCGGAGGTTTAGGCTTGGCCAAGTCGCTCGATGGCCGCTTCGGCCGCACCACCACGGGCGCGAAGATGACCGACGTTCCCGGCCACACCCGCGCGATCATCGGCCCGCTAGCTGAGCACGGAGTGAAGTTGCTCGACATCGGGGTGAATTCGGCCAGTACTCCGCCCGACGTTCCGCCCCTCTGCGTATGGAAAGATGCCCAAGGCCGGTCGCTGGTAATGATGTATCACCATCATGAATACGGCGGCGTGGTGAAGGCGCCGGGCTCGGACCTCGCCATCGACGTCGAGGTCCGCAACGATAACAGCGGTCCGCATTCCGTCGACGAGATTCACAAAATCTATTCCGGCTTGCGAAACCGCTTCCCCAACGCTCAGGTAACTGCATCCGACCTTTCCGCTATCGCCGATGCCATCCAGCCTTATCGCGATCGATTGCCGGTAGTGACCGAAGAGATCGGCGACACGTGGATCTATGGCGTGCCCAGCGATCCGCTCAAGGTGGCTCGTTATCTCGAAATCGCCCGGCTGAGGAGCGAGTGGATTGAGAAGCGTAAAATTGAGGCCGGCGACGCTACCGACCTCGCATTTCTCAGCCGCTTTCTGCTGGAAGTCGAACACACCTGGGGCACCGACACCAAGACCTGGCTGGACTTCGATCACTACACGCCCGCCGACCTGGCCAAAATGCTCGACCTGCCCAAGTACAAAGTGGTGCAACAGAGTTGGGTGGAAAAACGGCAAGATCTGCTGGATGCCGTCGCGACTTTGCCCGAACCTCTTCGCAAGGAGGCCGACAACCGCATCGCCGGCCTTCGGCCCGTGGTTCCCAATACTGCTGGATTGGAGCTGCACGTCGTGGCCGGGCCGGTCGAAACCGAACATTTCCTAATCGCCCTCGATCCCCGAACCGGCGCCATTCGTCAACTGCATAACAAGCAGACGGGACGTGATTGGGCTTCATTCCGTCACCCCCTCGCGCTGTTTTCTTACCAGACGCTCTCGAAAGCCGATTACGACCGCTTCTTTGACGACTACTTGAAAAGTCATGAGGATTGGGCGCCAAAGGATTTCGGCAAGCCCAATATCGAACGGTTTGGCGCCCAGAGCCGCACCTGGCTGGCCAAGTTCTCCGCATGCCGGGCGGGTAGAATCGCGAACGGCCACAGGATCGTTGCCCGCTTGAAGATCGACGATGCCGAAGCGCAAAAGTCTGGGCGGGTCGCATGGCCGCGAGACATGTATCTCGAGTTGATCCTGCCGGACGCCGAACCGGTTGTCGAGATCGCCTTTTCCTGGTTCGGCAAAGTTTCTAACCGCATGCCCGAAGCGCTTTGGCTCAGCTTCTATCCAACCGCTTCCGATCCGCGCGGCTGGCTGCTGGAGAAATCCGGCGCGCCGGTTTCGCCATTCGACGTCGTAAGCGGGGGGAATCGCGTCATGCACGCGGCTCTCGGAGGCGTGCGCTACAACGGCCCCGAAGGCGCCTTCGCCATCGAAACACTGGATGCGCCGGTCGTCTCCCTGGGCGAAAAAATGCCGGTACGTTTCTCGAGGGACCAGCCCGATCTCTCCCAGGGCTTTCATTTCAACCTTTTCAACAACGGCTGGGGGACCAATTACATTCAGTGGTTCGGTGAGGATATGCGCTTCCGATTCCGGCTTCGCGCGTGAGACAGCTTGGCAAACTTCCGGGATTGATGTCTAATAGTCGAAGGCACTCATTACCCGGCCGTCGGGCCTGTTGAGCAAAGATGCGTCGCGCGCTTGTATCGATCCTGCTGGTTTCGCTCAGCTTTCCGCTGATCGCGCCGTTGCTCATCGCAGATACGGATTCCAACTTACCCTCGTGCTGCCGCCGCAACGGCAAGCACCATTGTGCCATGATGGCGATGTTCGAAAGCGCGTCGTCCGGCCGGGGGTTCCGGGCGATTCAGCCAAAGTGCCCATGTTTCCCGGCCGCCAATACCGTGCCGGCTAACCCGAATGCCGCGTTGCTACGGAGCTTGCCAGAGTTTTCCGCGTTGCTGTTCAGCCGGCCCGCGGGCCAGGCGCGAACGGCGGCGGGGTATCGGATTTCGTTTAACCGCTCGCGCCAGAAGCGCGGACCGCCAGCGCCTCTCTCCTGATTACTGTGGGGCAGGTTGGCAACCTGCAGCGGGTTGGTAACCCGCCTGCGAACGCTTGTGTGGGCGGGCCGGCTTGCGCCGATTGACAATCGGCGGCTGGATCCCATCCTGCCCCACACGCTCCCTAACGGTCGCCGCGCGGTTTCGTTTCGTTCGTTTGCAAGAATGGCCGAACTGCACGGGTCAGAGCCGCGACCGTCAGGGAGCGGTTGCCGGCTTGGTTGGCACCTCCACTCAACAAACTGGAGATCAAATGAAAGGTATTGGCGAAAAGTGGGCGTGGTGTCTCGCGGTCCTGTCCGCTGTGGCTGCCGGCAACGGCGCCCTTCGGGGCATTGTTCACGACCCGCAGCATCGGCCGCTGGCGGGCGCGCGAGTCGTTCTTCACGGCCCAGCGTCAGCGTCGACGAACACTGTGCAGTCCGATGCGAACGGGGAGTTTCAAGTGAGTGGGATGGCGGAGGGCATCTATTCGGTGACCGTATCGGCGCAGGGGTTCACGCCGCTCGAGCGGCAGGTAACCGTGACCGCGGCAAACGCGCCTGTGCTGCACTTTCAGCTCGAAGTCGCGGGGGTCAGTTCCAGCGTCGAAGTCTCCGGCGCGGCGAGCAAGCTGGACGGCCAGGCTTCGACGGTTCAGACCATGGTTTCGTCCCTGGAAATTACACGCGTTGCCGGAGCGGACCAGACCGACAGCCTGGCGATGATCACCGATTTCACCCCGGGCGCTTACATGGTTCACGACATGCTCCACATGCGCGGCGGCCATCAGGTGAATTGGTTTTTCGATGGCATTCCTGTCGTCAATACCAATATCGCGGCCAACGTGGCGCCGCTGATCAATCCCAAAAACGTGGCCGAGCTGGAAATCGAGCGCGGCGGTTTCTCGAGCGAATACGGCGATCGTACCTACGGGTTCTTCAATGTGGTGACGCCCTCCGGTTTCGAGCGTAACAACGATGCCGAACTGATTGCGTCGGCGGGCAACTTCGGTTCCACCGACGATCAAATCAATTTCGGCGGTCACACCGAACGTTTTGCTTACTACCTGAGCTTTGACGGAAGCCGCTCGGAATTGGGGCTCGCGCCACCGGTTGCCGCGGTCATCCACGATCAATCGAGCGGCGAAGGTGGGTTTCTCTCTCTCCTGTATAATCCCAGCGCCAAAGATCAACTTCGGTGGATCGCTTCCATTCGCCAGGATCATTACCAGATTCCCAATACCGAGGACGATCAGGCTGCCGGCATCCGCGACCTCGACCTGGAACAAGACGACTTAGTAGGTTTCCATTGGACACATAGCTTCGCGGATGGAATCATGCTTACACTCGCTCCCTATCTTCATTTCAACAGCGCGCATTACCTGGGCGGGCCGAACGACACTCCTTTCGCACTCGACGACAATGTGCGTTCGAACTACTTCGGTGGCCGCTCGGTTCTACAGGTGCAAAGGAAGAGAAACAACCTGCACGCGGGCGTTGAAGTCTGGGGGCAGCACGACAACACATTTTTCGGACTTACGGCCAACCCCGGCGCCGGCGTTCTGAATCAGGTAGAGCGGCAATGGGCTAATTCGAGCGCGCTGTTTTTGGAAGATCAATGGCAGGCCGCGCACTGGCTGACTTTCGACCTCGGCATTCGCCTCACGCACTACAGCGGGTTGGTGAGTGAGAACGCCGCCGATCCGCGCGTGGGAGCGGCCGTTCGCATTCCGCGCTGGAACTGGACGCTGCACGGCTACTACGCGTATTATTACCAGCCTCCTCCGCTCGACAGCCTGGCCGGGCCCTCGCTCGATTTCGCGGTGTCGCAGGGTTTCGGTTTCATTCCGCTGCCGGGCGAGCGCGATATCCAACACGACATCGGCTTGAGCGTACCGGTTCGTGGATGGTCTCTCGACCTCGATCAGTTTCACACCAGCGCGCGCAATTTCCTGGACCACGACGTGATCGGCGACTCCGGTATTTTTATTCCGCTGACGGATTTGGGCGCGATCGTTAGTGGCACTGAGGTGACGTTGCGCTCGCCGCGGCTGTTCCGCGTGGCACAGTGGCGAGTAGCGTACTCGAACCAGATTGCGCAGGGCATCGGGCCGATTACCGGAGGGTTACTGGAGTACGCTCCCACCGGCAATTTCCTGCTCGATCACGATCAGCGCAATACCGTGACTTCGGTTCTCTCGTTCACCTTGCCCGGCCGCATATGGGCCACGCCGGCTTATCAGTTCGGCTCGGGCTTTCTGAATGGAAATGGGCCCTCGCACCTTCCGCCCCACTCCACCTTCGATCTCTCGTTTGGCAAAGACTTCGGAGAGAGCTGGACGGTTTCGGCCAACGCGGTGAATATCGCCAACACGCGCTATCTGCTCGATACCAGCAACACCTTCGGCGGGACTCACTACATCAATCCGCGCCTGATCTACGGCGAGATAAGGTGCCGGTTTCACTTATGAGACGGTGCTTACAAGCTATTCATTTGAAGATCACAGGCTAAAGCCTGTGCTACCTACTGCTTGATCACAGTGCCGTCGCGCCTTCGGACCTCACCCCAACCTCCGTTCAGGTTGTTGGGGCCCGGAGTGAACGGCGCCTTCGCGGCGGCCTTCTCATCCACTTCGATGCCCCAGCCGGGCTTCTCGTTGGCCCAAAGGTAACCGTCTCTCATCACCGGACAGCCCTGGAATATCTCCTGGGTGCGCTGGTTGAAGGCCGAGTATTCCTGAATTCCGAAATTGTAGCTCACCAGGTCGAGCGTGACGTTGGCCATATGGCCGACGGGGGAAACGTCGCCGGGACCGTGCCAGGCCGTCTTGACGCCGAAGTTCTCCGCCAGAATCGCGATCTTGCGCGCTGGCGTGAATCCGCCTGCTTGCGAAACGTGCACGCGGATGTAATCGATCAGCCGTTCGGCGATCAACGGCTGCCACTCGTGCGGGCTGTTGAACAGTTCCCCCATGGCGAGCGGGGTGGCGCATTGTTGGCGGATCTGGCGGAAGTAGGCGATATCCTCCGGCGAGAGCGGGTCTTCCAGGAAGAACATCTTGAACTTCTCGGCGTCCTTGCAGAACTGCACGGCCTGGTTCGGCGAGACTCGCTCGTGCATATCGTGCAGGAGCTCGATTTCGTCGCCCAGTTCTTGGCGGCAAAGTTCGAACAGCTTCATCGCCCGGCGGATGTAATAGGTCGGCTCGAAGACGGGCTTGTCGTGCAGCGCCTTGATGGCGATGGCGCCACGCGGGCTGCCGTAGCCCGACATGCCGGGCACGCCCACCTGCACGCGGACGTAGCGAAAGCCTTGCGCGATAAAACGCTTCGCCGCCTCAATCGTGTTCTCGGGTTCCTCGCCCGCGGCATGGGTATAGCAATCCACGGCCTCGCGGCATTTACCGCCGGCAAGCTGGTAGACGGGCATGCCCGCCTGGCGGCCCTTGATATCCCACAACGCCTGATCCACGCCGCTGATGGCGTTGTTCAGCACCGGGCCATTCTTCCAGTAAGAGCTGTCATAGCAAGACTGCCAGATATCTTCGATGCGGTCGGTGGTCTTGCCCAAGAGAAACGGCTTGAGGTAGCGCTCGACGGCCGGCTTGACCAGGTCGGCGCGCTGGGTGAAGGTGGCGCAGCCGTAACCGTAGAGGCCGTCCTGGTCGGTGGTGACTTTGACTACGGTGAGCCGCACTCCGGCGGGCTGGCACTCAATCACGCCGATGTCTTTGATCTTCGGAGCGGGCAAGGCGCGGGTAGCGCGGGCAGCTTGCTCCTGGGCTTTCTGCACCCGCGGATTGACAAGGCCGAACAGCCCTGCGGCGCCAACTGCCTGCAATAGATTACGACGCGGAATGGACATGTTGGCAGTATAGTGCACGGCGAAGCGGAAGATGCGCGGGCCGACGAACACAAGAAAAGCCGAGATGACTCTCGGCTCTGCAGGCTTGACAGCCCGCGCCACGAGCGTGCTGGAAGTTTAGCGCCAGTCGTCGATTACGTAGGCATCGGCCCGATTGAACCCGTCCGCGTGCGGACGTTGCATGGCGACGCCTTGGGTGGTTACGCGGAAACCGTGGGAGCGCATGCGCCGGTAGGCATCTTCGCGAGCCAGGTTGACGCCGGCCTCTATCGCCGCTCCGCGCGAGGCTGCAAACGCATCGCAAGCATCCAGCAACTTGTCGAAACGTTCGCCCGCGCCGGCGCCGCCGCGGGCCGCGCCGAACTTGACGTAACACAGCTTCTCGCCGCCTTCGGATCCAGGTCCGTTCATGCAGACCGCGAAAGCATCGAGAGTGCCGCGCGTGTGGGTCAACACCACGTCGCCGGTGCGTTGTGCGAGCACGGCGCGGATTTCGGCGGTGAGGTCGAGCCCCTTATCGATCTTGTGGGTGAGTTTCGCGCATGCCTGGATGGCTTGTTCGCGCCGGCTTTTGTTGAGAGCCGATAGTAACTCTGGCGCTGCCGCGGCCGGGGCCTCCGGCGTCCGCGTCATGATCGCGGTGAGATAGCGCGGCCAGTAGCCGAATTTCTGGTACAAACCCACGTGTTTGGCGCTATGCGCGAAGGTGTACAGCCCGGTGTGCCGCACGGCCCATTTATCGAAAACCGCCATGGTGGCTTCGAGCAGCCGCTGCGCCACGCCGCGGTCCCAGTATTCCGGCAGCACCGTCAGCGGGCCGAAGTACCCGAACGATCCCCAGCGCGTGGCTACGTTCGACCCGATGAGGCGGCCGTTTTCGCGCGCCGCGATCACCTTGATGTGGGCCGAGCGCCAGCGCGGCGTCAGGAAATTGCGGTCGCCCATGAAGGTGAGCGGATCGGGTACGCCGAGAAACGTTCCGAAGGCTACGCGGACAATGCGGTCCGCCTCGGCGAGTTCACTTTGTTTGAGCAGACCAACTTCGATAGACCGATTCGCCGGCATTGGTTCCCCCCCTTAGAGTGTAACGTCGAAGGAAAGCTCGGCGATGGTTTTGTCCAAGGCTTCCTGCGCCTTGGCCGCTTGCTGCTCCAGTTGCGCGAGGTCCTTGCGCAGTGCCTCCAGGCGGTTTTCCTGGTCGTTGAGCTGACGCGTGTACCGCTCGAGCAGCGCTTTCTCTTCGGCGCTGCCCTTGAGCGCTTTCATATTCTCGCGCAGCCGCTGCTGGTCGTCGTAGATCTTGCTCATCTCGTCGTCGCGGGCGCTCTTTTGCTCTTCCAGATCCGCGATGGCGGTTTTCTGGGCCAACACTTTTCGCAGCGCCTCCTCCACGGTCTTATCGATGGACTGCTGGCGCACAAAGAGCGCCACCTGATCCGCGTTGATATTGGTCAACTGATAGGTAGTCTCCACCGGACGGGCCTCTTCCACCACCAGGGACGCGGTTTGCTTGGCCTCAACATGGAGACGGAAACGCATCCAATCGGCGGTGGTTTCCTCGGGGCGGAGATCGCCGCGCAGCTCGTAGCCGCGGCGCACGGGATGCTCCACGATGACGCTGCGCGGCGACGTGTCTTCGTTGCGGAAAGTATAGGTTTTCTTTTCGCGCATTTCGCTGGTCTGGCGCAGCACGCCGCGGTTGACCACGACATGGGTGACTCGCTGGGCCTCGCTGTTGTTCTTGGAACTGGCGTTCAAGGCGAGATCTAGGGCGTAAGAGACCAGCCGCTTCTCCCCGGGGCGGATGGGCTCGAAAATGCCTTCTCCGGCGAAGGTACTTTCTTCCATCACGCTGAAGCTGCCGCCATCGAGCGTATTGCCGCTGGTGTTGGTGAGCCACAGAGCGCGCTGCGGGCGCGGCAGGTTGGCGCGGTCGTTCCAGATAGAGACTTTTTCGGCGCCGATCTCCGCTTGCACAATGGGCACCAGGGCGGAGCGGTTCTTGGGGATGGTGATCGGGTCCTTGAGCTTGTACTCGAACAGGTCGCCGAGCTCTTGCGCCACGGCGGCGGTCTGGAAGACTCCGCCGCCGGAACCGCTGCCATAGCCGCCGCCGACTCCGCCGGGAACGCCGCCGACGACACCGCCTCCGACCTGCCGGCCCGATCCGAGCGCGACGCCGCTGCCCAGGGCGCCGCCGCTACCGGCACTGCGAGAACGCCTGGACGCAACTGAGCTGGCTGAGGTCATCGCTTCGGCTGCCAGCGTAATAGTCTGGGACGTGCTGCCCACGTTCAACAGCACATCCTGGCGTCCCCGCTGCGCCGCCGACGCCTGCACTCCTGTGATCGTGCTGCGCTGAAAGCCCGGGGCGTCAACGTCTAGCCGCACGCCGCCATCCGGCAAGGTCTGGAATTGGTAGACGCCATCCGCGTCGGTGCGAGCCTCGCCAGCCGGTGTGCCGTTGGAGTCGAACGCTCTCACCACGGCGTTGGCGATTGCCGCGCCCGACGGGTCGAGGACGCGTCCGCTGAGAACACCTCCGCCGGGCACGAGGGTGGATTCGTGGGTTTGCGGCGTGACGGCGACGTTCTCCGGCAAGCCGACCACCGGGCGCCGGGCATAGTAAGGCTGCGACAGGTTCTCGATGAACGATTGGGGCGCGCCCGCGACTAGCGATAACTGCACGTCGGTCCAGTCTTGCCCGACCGTGTTATCGACGATGGCCCACCCCTGCAGCAGCGGCTTTTTCCCGGCTTTGGAATCGAGGACCAACCGGTAGGTGCTCTTCCACACCGGCACTTCGCTGATATAACTGACGAACAGCGACCGCGGGCCGGTGCCATCGGTCGAAATCACCATGCTCCGCAGGTCGGCTTCGCGTCCCGAAGAAACGATATCGAGCAGCCGGCCGACCTTGCCGGCGAGATCCTTGTCGAGAAGGCGCACAGAGAAGCCGGGCGATACTTCGGTGGTGCGCAGTTCGCCGGCATCGGTCAGCAGAGAAACATAGTCGACGTCCACCCCAATCCCGCCGGAGACGCGCGTCTTGCGCTCCACGCTCAGCAACCGCCCGGTAATGACGTTGCCGCCATTCTTGATTTCCAACCGGGCGCCGCGCAGCCCGGCCAGAAACTCGGATAGCGAAGTCTTGTCGCCGGTGGGAAGGTGCAGGTCGCCGAGTTGCCGCTCGACGGGCGCGGACGAGCCGTACGCCACGCCGGTGATCCGGCCGCCATCGAGATCGAGAACGGTGAGCGACTTGAGGACGTCGTTGAGCTGGCCGGATGTGAAGGGGATGGTAACGTCCTGCTTATCGCGAACCCGTCCGACGTGCTCGAAGTAGCCGACGCCGTTCTTATATAGGACGACCCGTTTGACCGGAAGATTATTGACATCCTGCGCCAGAACGCATGGCAGCGAGGCGGCAAGGAGAGTGAGCACAAGCCGAGTTAGCTTCACGCTCGTATTCTCGCCCCAGGCGCGACTGGAAGACAAGATGTCTCGTGGACGCCCAGCGTGCGTTTAGGGCACACGGAGGATTGACGGGAGGCCGCGCCTGGCCCCGCCAGGCGCTCAGCGGCCGGCGGGGTTGGAATCCGAGCCGGTTGAGTGGCGATCCCGTCCGGTGAACGGCATTGCGGGGCGATGAGCGGCGTTGCGAGGCCCCGGCGGGGCATTCGGCCGTCCAACAGAAAATTAGACCGCTCATGCGGATTCAATAGCCATCGCGGCGGGAGGCGATTAGTCTATCGTTAGCCCCATCTCAATTCATTTAGATGAGATGCCGTTCCGGGATGGGACCTTTTGGGAGGATAGGATGAAGAACTCTCTGTTGGTTGCGATGACGCTGCTGGTTCCGGCCTGGGCCGGAGACGCGCCAAACCCTCAACTCAGTTGCGATCCCTCCGGGTTTCGCATCGCCGGCATGGTGAGCGTGTGCACGATGACCGAAACCTCCACGAGCTTTTCGGGATCGCTTACGGTCACGACTCCTGTCGGCGGCATTTCCATCGTGGGATGGGATCAACCGGACGTGCTGGTACGCGCGCGCATCGAAGCCGCGGCGCCCAGCCTCGTGCAAGCCGAAGAGCTTGCCTCGCGGATCCAGGTGAACGTGGCAGGAGATCAGGTAATGGCGAATGGGCCTTCGCAAGCGGGCGGAGACTGGTCGGTGACGTTCGAGATCTTCGTTCCCCGCGCGGCCGATCTGTTGCTAAACACCAAGTTAGGCGGCATATCCATAGTAGATGTTAGTGGCACGATACGGTTCAGCGCAGCCCTCGGCGGCGTCACCTTGGTCCGGTTGGCAGGCGATGTGGCAGGATCGGCCGGGTTGGGAGGAATTTCCTGCGTGCTGGATGGGGACCACTGGGACGGAGAGGGTCTGGCCGTGAAGACCGGAGAGGGTGGCATAGAATTCAAGGCTGCCGCCAACTATTCCGCGCACTTTGTGCTGAGCACGGGGCTCGGTAAGATCGATGCGAGTTACCTCGGGGGGACCGTTGCGCCCACGAATGGATTCCACCTTGCGAACGAACTGACGTTTGACGCGGGCTCGGGCGGCGCTACGATCGCAGCCCAGACTCAACTCGGCGGAATTGCGATCCGAGGAAACTGAAGCGGACCCGGGCGGTAGGGGAGGGGTGCGGGTATTTTCAGAACCAATCGCTGCGGTAGGCAACCCACCAACTGAAGAAGAAAATCGGGATCGTCGCGCCCAGTGCCCACCAGAGCGGAAGAAGAAAGTCAGCCATGAGACCCAGGATCGCGAAGGTGGCCCAGAAGATCTTCCGTTCCATGCTTCAAGTCTACAGTGTCCGTCTCGGCTGCCGGCGAAACATGACACGCCCTCGCCAGGCCGGAGAGCCAGTTCTCGGGAGAGAGCGGGACGAGGGCGTCCCGCGCGGACCAGGGGGTCCGCCCTACTGCCAGCCGCCGCCTAGGGCTCGGTAGAGATCGACGAAGGCTAATAGTTCCCCCAGGCGCAATTGGGCTTGGGTGAGTTGGCCCTGAAACAGGTCGCGCTCGGCGCTGAGGACCTGCAGGTAACTATCGGCGCCGCGCTGGTAGCGGAGGTTCGAAAGGCGCGACGTCTCGGCCAGGGCTTCGACGAGGCGGTCCTGTTGGGCGCGCTGCTCGCGCGTGCGGTCGTAGCGGATCAGCGTGTCGGACACCTCGCGGAAGGCGTTGTAGATGGTCTTTCGATAGGCGATGAGCATCTCGCGCTTCTGGGCTTCGGAGAGGCGCACGGCCACGCGAACCTGGCCGGCGGTGAAGATCGGCAGGAGCGCGTCGGGAGTCACGGTCCAAAAACGCGCCGCGGGGGTGAACAATTGGGTGAGCGCGCGGCTCTGCCCGCCGAAAGCGCTGGTGAGGGTGATCTGCGGGAAGTAGTAAGCCTTTGCCACCCCGATCTGCGCATTGGCGGAAACGAGTTTCTGTTCGGCCTCGCGGATATCGGGCCGGCGGCCGATCAGGGAAGACGGCAAGCCGGGCGGAAGTTGCGGAGGCAGCACGAAGCTTTCGACGGGCTTGCCCCGTGCGATATCGCCGGGGAGGCTTCCCACCAGCAGGTTCAACGCATTTTCCGCCTGCCCGACGTCGCTCTCCACGCTGGCGATCCGCACCGCGGTGAGATAGAGAAACTCTTCCGCCTCGTGGACCGCCAAGCCGCTCGCAGCGCCGTGATCGTGGCGCAGGCGGATCAACTGCAGGTTGCGATCGGCGATAGCGCGCGTGTTGCCGGCGATCTGGAGCTCCAGGTCGCGCTCGCGCAAGGTGAAGTAGTTGCCGGCCACGTCGCCGATCAGCGAAACGATGACCCCGCGCCGGGCTTCTTCCGTGGCCAGGTATTCGGCGCGGGCGGATTCCTTCAGACGGCGGATGCGGCCCCAGAGGTCCAGTTCCCAAGAGAGGGCGACACTGGTTTGGGTGTAGCTGGCTTGGGTGTTCGAACCAGGCGGACCCTCCGGGCTGGGGCCGAGGGTGGAGTACCGTACCGTGCCGCCCTGCTCGTCCGCATGGACGAATGGATACTGGCTGGCGCCGGCGATGCGGTAGCGGGCGCGGGCTTCCTCCACGCGTTCGCAAGCCATGGCGAGGTCGAAATTGTGCGCCAGCGCGGTGGAGATAAGCTGCTTGAGCGTGTCGTCGGGGAACAGGTCGGGCCAGCGGACGTCGGCGAGGGAGGCTTGGTCCGGAGCTGGGCCGCCGCGGTATTGCGCGGGGGTGGGCACGGAGGGGCGTTTGTAGTTGGGACCGAGGGTGCAGGCGGAGAGTAGGGCGGCCAGGGTGCAGCAGAGGAATGCTGTCGCCAGCGGAGTGTCCTTGGGAAGCAGTGCGGGACGAGGGCGTCCCGCGCGGACCAGGCGGTCCGCCCCACTATTTGCGGCGGGTCCGCTTTTGCCGGAAAGAAAAGTATGTGGCACTTCCCTCATAGGCCCTCCGCCACCGGCTCGATGCCCGGTTTGGGCTTGCGCGCGGCGATTCGCTGGATGACCGCGAACAGGACCGGGACGATGAAGATGGCGAGCAAGGTGGCCGCGTTCATGCCGCCGAAGACTGCTGTGCCTAGCGAGCGGCGGGAAGCGGCGCCGGCGCCATGAGCGATCAGCAAGGGCGAGACTCCCAGCAGGAAGGCGAACGAGGTCATCAGAATGGGGCGCAGGCGGAGACGCGCGGCTTCGAGAGCTGCTTCGCGGATGGAAAGGCCGGCTTCGTAGCGCGTGCGCGCGAATTCCACGATCAGAATGGCGTTCTTGGCGGCCAGGCCGATCAGGGTGACGATGCCGATTTGGGTATAGATGTCGTAGGGATAAGCGCGAATCCAGACGGCGAACAGCGCCCCGAACAGACCGAGCGGCAGCGCCAGAAGGACTGCGAACGGGATCGACCAACTCTCGTAGAGGGCGGCCAGGAACAGGAAGACGAGTACAGCGGCGAAACCGAAGATGAAGCTCTCGTGACCTTGGGCCTCTTTTTCCTGGTAGGTTGTTCCGGTCCATTCGAAGCCGTAACCGGCGGGGAGGGACGACGCGGCCACTTCTTCCATGGCTTGGACCGCCTGGCCGCTGCTGTAGCCGGCGGCCGGAGTGCCGATCAACTGGACGGCGCGATTGCGGTTGTAACGATAGATCACGTCGGGAGCGGCCGTGGCCGTGACGGTGGAAAGGGTGCCCAGCGGAACCATGTCGCCGCCGCCGGTGCGGACGTAGAAACGATCGATGTCGCGAGGCTCGGTGCGGAATTCGGGCTCGGCCTGAACCATGACCTGCCAGGTGCGGCCAAACACGTTGAAGTCGTTCACATAGAGGCCGCCGAGGAACGTCTGCAGGGCGTCGTAGGCGTCGGTAGGGGGTATGCCCAGGGTCTGGACCTTATCGAGGTCGAGATCCACTTTGTAGGAGGGGACATTGGAGCGGAAGGTGTTGACGATGTTTCCGATTTCGGGCCGGGCGCGGGCGGCCTGGGCGGTTAGGTCGGCGGCTTGGGCAAGGTCTTCTACGCCGACACCGGTACGGTCTTCCAGCATGAATTGGAAGCCGCCGGTGGTGCTCAGACCCATAATGGGAGGTTGGCCGAAGGCGTTGGTAGTGGCCTCCGGCAACCGCGCCAGCTCCCGCTGCAGATTGGCGATTACGCCGCGGAACTCCAGCTCGGGCGTGGTTCGTTCGTCCCACGGTTTCAGACGGGTGATGACGGTGGCCACGTTCGAACTTGAGGTGCGGGTAGAGATATCGAGGCCGCCGAGAGTAAACGTGCCCGATACGCCCGGAGTCTTCAGGATGATTTCATCCACCTTGCGGGTGGCGGCGTCGGCGCGCTCCACGGAGGCGGCGTCGGGCAGGCGGACGGTGACGTAGATGGTGCCCTGATCTTCGTCGGGCAGAAAGCTGGTGGGAAGCTGGCGGAAGAGCAAGCCGGCCGCGAACCAAAACGCGAACAATCCCAGCATGGCCAGGGCGGATTTGCGGATGAGGGCGCCCACGCCGTCGAGATAGCGGTTGCGGGTCCATTCGAAGCCGCGGTCGAATCCGTTGAAGAATCGTCCCAGCAGACCGCGCGATTGCATTTTGGGCCGAAGGAGGATGGCGCTCAGGGCCGGGCTCAGCGATAAGGCGTTGAAAGCCGAGATCAGAACGGACGCCGCGATGGTCAGAGCGAACTGTTTATAGATCTGGCCGCTGATGCCGCCCAGGAATGCCACGGGAATGAACGCCGCGGCCAGGATGCAGGCGATGGCCACCACCGGAGCGGACACTTCCTCCATGGCGCGGATGGCGGCCGCGCGCGGGGCCAGGCCTTCGTCGATATGACGCTGGGCGGCTTCCACCACCACGATGGCGTCGTCCACCACAATGCCGATGGCCAGCACCAGGCCGAACAGGCTGGTCATGTTGATGGAGAACCCCAGCAGCGGAAACAAAGCGAAGGTGCCCACGATGGCCACCGGGACGGTGAGCAGCGGGATGAGCGTGGCGCGCCAGTTCTGCAGGAACAGGAAGACCACGATAATCACCAGCCCGGTGGCTTCGAATAACGTCAACATGACTTCGTGAATGGCCGAGCGGACGAATACGGTGGAATCGTACGGAATGACATAATCCAGACCGGGCGGGAAGGTTTTCTTGGCTTTTTCGCAGAACTGGCGCACGCGGTCGGCGGTGGCGACCGCATTGGCGCCGGGGGACAGATAAATAATAAGGTTGCCGGACGGCGCGCCACTGACGCGGCTGAAACCGCTGTAGGAGGCAGCGCCGAGCTCCACGCGGCCGACGTCGCGGATGCGCAGCAGACCGGTATCCGGGCGGGAGCGCAGCACGATGTCGCCGAATTCGGAAGCAGTCACCAGGCGTCCCTGAGCGCTGACCGAATACTGGAACGCGGTGCCGGCCGGCGATGGCGGCTGGCCGATCGATCCGGCGGGGTTCTGCCGGTTCTGCGCCACGATGGCGTCGTTGATGTCGCTGGCGGTGACTCCCAATTGGGCCATACGGTCCGGGTTCACCCAAACGCGCATGGAGTAGACCTGGGCAGCGCCAAGCCGCGCCTCGCCCACGCCGTCGATGCTGGCCAACTGGTTCAACAGGTTGATCTGCGCGTAGTTGGTGAGAAACAGCGAGTCGTAGCGCCGATCCGGGGAAATCAGGCTGACGGCGGTGAGGAAGGCGGTGGAAACTTTCTTCACCACCACGCCCTGGCGCTGCACGTCGGGCGGGAGGCGCGGCATGGCGATATTCACGCGGTTCTGCGTCTGCACCGTGGCGATGTCCGGGTTGGTGCCGAGCTTGAAGGTCACGCTGATGCTGAGACTGCCGTCGTTGGCGCTGTTGGACATGAAGTAGATCATGCCGTCGAGCGAAAACAACTGTTCTTCGATGGGCTGGGCGACGGTTTTTTCGATGTCCTGCGCGTTGCCTCCCAGATAGGTAGTGGTGATCTGCACCACCGGCGGGACCACTTCGGGGTAACTGGCAAGGGGAAGATTAGGGATGGCGACACCGCCCAAAATGACAATCACGATGGCGATCACCATCGCGAAGACGGGATGATCGATGAAGAATCGCGCCATGGCTCAGCTCCCCGCTACCCGCGGAGTGGCTTCCGGGGCGCGGTACGGCAGCAGCCGGACTCTGGACCCCGGTCTGACCTTTTGCTGGCCTTCGACGACCACGCGGTCTCCAGGCTGCAAGCCGTGTTCGACGATCCAGGCGTCACCCACCCGCTCGCCGGTGGTTACGGGCTTCAGTTCGATCGTGTTCCCCGGCCCGACCGTGAAGACAGTCTGCACGCTCTGCAACTGCTGGATGGCTTTCTGCGGGACCAAAATAGCTTTCTTGCGCTCGGCTACCTGCACGCGGACGCGGCCGAACTGGCCGGGAAGCATGGTATGGCGGGGGTTGGGGAAACGGGCCTGCAACTCAAGAGTCGCGGTCTTGGGGTCCACCTGGTTGAGCGAATTTTCGATGTGACCAGTGAAAGGGAATTCCGAAGTATCGGCCAGAAGCAAGGTGAGCGGCAGGGCCGCGCCGGGCACCCCGCCCTGGCGGGTCCATGAAATGTATTCCCCTTCGGTTACCTTGAAGCGGACCCAGATGGGGTCGAGCGGGACGATGGTGGTGAGCGGCTGGGGCGAGTTGGGCGTGACCAGGCCGCCGACCGGAATGAGCGTATCGCCGATGCGGCCGGCAATGGGCGCGACGATGGTGCCGTAGTGGAGGTTCAACTCGGCGGCGTTCAGCGCGGCCTGCTGCGCTTCCACCTTTGCCTGCATGGAGTCGATCTGGGTGCGGGTGGAAAGGCCGGCCTGCTCCACGGTGGCTTTCACGGCGTTGACGTTCGCCTGGTTGGCTTTCAGCGCGGCGACGGCGGCGTCGAGGTCCTGCTTGGAAGCGGCATCGGCCTCGACCAGGGGGGCCAGACGGTCGACGTCCTGCTGGGCCTTGACCAGGTTTGCCTCCGCGGAGGCAAGGTTGGCCTGCGCTTCGAGCAGGGCAACCTGTTTGCGGGCGAAATCCAGGTCGGCGTCGCTTTGGTGAAGGTTCCCCTTGGCTTGCGCGACGGCGGCATCGTACGGGCGAAGATCGAGCACGTACAGGGTTTGGCCGGCCGCAACCTCGGCGCCGGGGCGGAAGTTCCACTCTTCGATGTAGCCTTCTACGTGGCTGCGGACCTCGACCATGTCGCGCGCATAGGTTTGCGCCGCGAATTCGGAAAAGATGGGAACGTCGGCGGCCGCGGTCTCCATCACCACAACCGCTACCGGCGGAGCTTGAGCCGAGCCGGTCTTCTGGCCCGATGCCGCACATCCGGCTAGCAGAATCGCCGCTGGCAAGCTGCAAGAAACCAAGCCGCAACAGACGGCGGCGTCAAAGAGCTTCGAGTGTTCGTTTTTGCACATCACGGTTGTCGGAGAGAAGCCATTCAACCGGGATGCCACCCTAGACAGGGACCCGACCCGGGGGCTTCGGCGGCTGGGCGCGTCGCGATCAGGCCGCCAGTCTCATTAATTCAAACCCAATTATCTTAATATATCGGCAGTCGAGTCAAACGGCAGCATAGCCCTACATGGCTCCTTTGGCTGGTTGCGGGAGAGGTATTTCGGGAGTAGGCTCGTGGATAGAGGAGTACATCCTATGCGGTCGCTTTCCCGTCTTTTGCTTTGTGTTGCGGTGATGGCGTTTGGCGCCTATGCCCAGCGTGGTGGCGGAGGGCATGGCGGCGGTGGTGGCGGCGGTTTCCACGGTGGCGGTGGGTTTGGCGGCGGTGGCGGGCACTTTTC
>JBEKYD010000013.1:0-53521 GCA_049511335.1 Bryobacteraceae bacterium
CCGGGAGTAACGGTGCGCCCGCCCGCCAGAAATGCCACGCCTTTGTTAAAGGTCTGCGACAAACGGCCGCTGGCGTTGGGCACGTAACTGGTGCTGTAATTCACCGAGAACTGAGTCGCGGATATTCCGAGAAACGCGGCGATGGCCGGGTCGATGGAAACGTTCTGCACGCCTTCGGTTTCGACCCTGAAGAAGCCGGCATACAACGTCAGTTCCAGGGTTCGGGTGAAGCGATGGGCGAAGGTCGCCGCGGCGCCGTTCATGTCGGCATCGTTGAGAATACGGGTGAAGCTGTAGTGCGTATAGTCGTACATGGCGCCAATGGTGGTGTTCCGGGTGAGCCGGTATTCCACGTCGGCGGTCGCCGACGCGCCGGTTACGCCGTACAGGGCCGTCGACCGCCGCCGGTTCAGATAACCCAGGCCGCCGAAGCTGAACGAGAGCCGCGCTGTCCTCTGGTAGATCAGGCTAGCCTGCGTACTGAGGTAGAAGGTGCGGTTATCGAAAAAGTCGGTGAGGGGAATGTCCAGCGTGGAGGGATCGAACGGAACCGAAGACAGCAGCCCCAGCGCGCCGTAGTCGAGCGAGAACAGGCCCGCTGCTTCGTTGAGGACCAGGGTAACGTGACGGGTGAACTGGTGGGTAATCCCAAGCAGCAGGGTTTGGTCGGTGTTGTCGTAGAACGTCGTCTTAAAGTAGTGAAAGACGTCGCCGTGATAATCCAGGCCAATTTTGGTATGTTTCCAGCTATGAACGCCGCTGATGCCGCCGGCGAACTCGATGGCGGGGCTGGAATAGTTGCCGATCTCGCCTTGGGAATTCACTGAGACGCCGGCCAATCCGGTGTCGTATACGCCGGTAATGGTCAGGTAGGGTCGAAAGTCGATCTGGTCCGCGGCCATGGCCGTGGGAGCCTCGCCGCGCGACAGAATTGCGGGTCCGGCATATTGTGCAAACGCTGGGACGGCTAGCCCCAAAATGGCGACCAAGCGCCGCATATCGAAATACATGTTCCTCCGTTTTCGCTTTTGAATGTCCATCCAGCCAAGCCCCTTTATTGTGCGCCTCGCGTAAGCAACATCGTCTTGAGGGTGTGGAAAACGATATAGATATCCAGGCTGACCGACATGTTCTTGATGTAATACAAATCGTATTCCAGTTTGGTAACGGTATCTTCGAGCGTGTCCCCGTACTTATGGTTGATCTGTGCCCAACCGGTGATGCCTGGCGGGACATAATGCCGCTGCCGGTAATAGGGGATTTGCTCGGACAAAGCCTTGACAAATTCCGGCCGTTCGGGGCGGGGGCCGACCAGTGACATTTCGCCCCTCAACACATTGAAAAGCTGCGGCAACTCGTCGAAACGAAGCCGGCGGATGATCCGGCCTACCGGGGTAATCCGCGGATCGTTCTTGGACGCCCACACCGCGCCGGTTCCGGCTTCCGCGTTGACCCGCATGGACCGGAATTTGTAAACCGTAAACACCTGGCCTTCCAACCCGACGCGCCGCTGCCGGTAAAGCACCGGCCCGGGCGAACTAAGCCGCACCGCCAAAGCCGTAAGCAGCATGAGCGGCGATGTCAGGACGATGCCGATCGTCGCCACCACCAGATTGAACACCCGCTGATACAGGAGGGTCTGCCGGCGCGGTTCCAGCTCCCCGGAGTAGATCAGTTGGGATGGGCGCAGCTCTTTCAGACTTACCCGGCCGGTGACGCGTTCATAGGCCGACGACACTTCTTCGATGGCATGGCCGCCAAAACGCAATTCCAGTAAGTCGGCAACCGGAACGCAATTGCGCCGCTCAGACATGCCTACCACAATCAAGCCGGGATCGGTCTCGGCCACAATCCGCCGCAACTCCGCCACCGGCCCCAACAAGCGCCCGGCCCGCGACGTTGATTCTACTCTCGGGCAATCGTCCACGTAACCCGCCACCGCCAAGCCCAATTCCGGATGTTCGACCACGTGCTGAGCCAAATCCTCGAGCGATTCGCTCCCCCCGAGCAGCAGCAATCGGGTGCGCCCCACCACCTTTAGCGCGTATGAGTTAAACGCCAACCGCCAGGCAAAAACGCCGGCCAGCGACAGGAAACACCCGGTCAGCATCAGGCGCAAGGGCGTACGCAGGTCGCGGCTGATGTAGCTGAAAATGCCCTGTATCAGAATGGCGGTGCCAATCGCCATGGAAAGCTGTTGCAATAGCAGAATTCGCGATTCGATCAGGTAATTCGAGTAAAGGTCTTGAAAATAAAGGCTTATCAGGATGCTGAGCAGGACTACGACGATGCGCATTAAGCCGCCGTCGTACAGCAGATAATCGGTTGGATCGACTTCCAACACCAGGTAGCTGGCTACTACGAAGGCAGTCAGCATGATGATTATTTCCGCCGCCAGGAGCGCCAGTGTGCCAACCGGTACGAAAACTCGAAACAAGCGGATCATCTAAAGAAATCAGCAAGATCGGACGACAACTCACATTATACTCGCGCATCTTGGCCGGTTTGCGTTCTAGGCGGGTCGGCGGGGTCCTCATGGTACTATCACGGATCGGATTATTAAACACCCATGCTCGTCAGCCGTGAATCTATGCCGGCCTATGTCGCCCCGTTTTGCGTTTATGTCGGTTCCATGGTCTTGGAACGGGTGTTTCGCATGGACGGGGCATGGCCGTATGCGTTGCGCTGCGGTTTCACGATCGCCGCGCTGGCGGTGTTCTCCCGCCGGACAATTTCGTTTACCCTCCGAAAGCCGTTTCTAAGTGCGGCGGTCGGTTTAGCGGTGTTTCTGGTATGGGTCGCGCCAGACCAGTTGTGGCACATTCGCCACCACTGGTTGTTCGAAAACGGATTGACCGGCGCGGCGGAAAGTTCCGTTCCGATCGCGCTGCGCCGGAACGCGGCGTTTCTGGCGCTGCGGGTAGCTGGCTCCGCGCTTCTGGTGCCGATTGTCGAGGAATTGTTCTGGCGCGGTTGGCTGATGCGCTGGCTGATCGCGGCGCGCTTCGAAACCGTGCCCCTCGGAACCTATAGCCGGTTGGCGTTTTGGCTCACCGCCGCGGTGTTCGCCTCCGAACACGGGCCGTACTGGGAGGTGGGACTGGTGGCCGGCATCGCCTACAACTGGTGGATAGTTCGCACCCGGAGCCTGGGCGACTGCATCCTGGCTCACGCCGTCACCAATCTGGCTCTCGGCCTGTTCGTGATTGGTTTCAGCCAATGGCAGTACTGGCTTTAGAGCCCATCTGCGGCGCGGTTGCTATCATGAATGTGAAGTTCGAATCGAAAGACGGGAGAGCCGTGAGTTTCCTCAAAAGCCGATACGCCATAGCGCTGACAATCGTGCTGCTCTTCGAGGCAGGCGCGCTCTACGCGGTTGCTTCGCGTCCCGAATTGGCCACCCCGATCGTTCCCCTAAGTCTTTTCCCTGCTGAATTTGGCGACTGGACGATGGTGGAGGATGCGCCGCTCGACCCGGAAGTGCTCCAGATGCTAAAGGCTGACGACACCATGAATCGCGTGTACGTCGATCACGCGCGCACCGTGGATGTGAGCCTCTTTATGGCATACTTCAAGACCCAGCGCTACGGACAGTCGCCGCACTCTCCCAAGAACTGCCTGCCGGGTTCGGGCTGGGAGGAAGTGGAAGTGGGCAGGCAAACCATCCCCGTGGCGGGATGGGAACGCCCGATTACCGTGAATCGCTATGCCGTCCAGCACGGCGACGAACAGAGCGTGACGCTGTATTGGTATCAGGGCCACCACCGCGTGATCGCCAGCGAGTTCGCCGCCAAATTTTGGCTGGTGGCGGACGCCGTGCGCTACCGCCGCAGCGATACCGCCTTGGTGCGCGTCATCGTACCGGTGCGGAACGGCGATCTGGGCGCCGCCACCCATATCGGCGTGGCTTTTATTCAAGCCGCGTTCCCGGTCATCCTGCGGCAGATGCCGCTTTAATGAGACAGGCTTCCGGGCCACGCGGGCGGCAAGCCTCATGACCTCGCTTTCGGTGACGCTGTTCTTGGCTTCGGCCCTGGCGGTAGCTTACGTTCTAGCGGGTTATCCGGTGCTGTTGGCCTGGTTGGCACGCCGGTTCGAGAAGCCGGTGGAACGCCGCGAGCACGTGGATCCGGTCACGGTCATCATCGCGGTGCGCAATGGAGAACGCTGGCTGGCGCGTAAGCTCGAGAGCGTTTTGGCCCAGGATTATGCCGCGGATTCGACAGACGTGCTGGTGGTTTCCGACGGGTCCACCGACGGCACCGAACGGATCGCGGCTTCCTATGCCGGGCGCGGCGTGCGCCTCATGCGCGTTCCTTTTGGCGGCAAACCGGCGGCGCTGAATGCGGCCGTGCCTCAGGCTTCCGGCGAGCTGCTGTTTCTTACCGACGTTCGTCAGGTTTTGCGCCCGGATTGCCTGCGCCGCCTGGTAGCGGCGATGGCCGATCCCACCGTCGGCGTGGTGAGCGGCGATTTGCGCATCGCCCGCGGCGCGCGTGAGGAAGAAGCCAACACGGGCCTGTACTGGCGTTATGAGAACTGGATTCGCGGCAACCTTTCGCGCCTGGATTCGATGCTGGGCGCAACCGGTCCCGTATATCTGGTCAGGCGATCGCTCTATGTCCCGATTCCGTCTAATTCCCTGCTGGACGACGTTTTCCTGCCGCTTTCGGTGCATTTGCAGGGTTACCGCCTGGTGATCGAGCCCGACGCGGTGGCCATCGACGAGCCCACCGATCTGGCCACCGAATTCCGCCGCAAAGTGCGCACCCAAGCCGGAATCATCCAACTCCTCGGCGCCTTTCCAGGCCTGTTCAGCGCGCGCAACCGCATGCGGTTTCATTTTGTCAGCTTGAAGATCGGGCGCCTGTTGCTGCCGTGGTTGCTAGCGGCGCTGCTCGTGACTTCATTTGGGCTGCCCTCGCCGTGGCGATGGCTGGCCGCGCTCCCGCAACTGGCGTTTTGGGCCCTCGCCCTGCTCGACCCGCTAACCGCCGATGGCGGCGCGGCCAAGAAGGTCACCGGCATCCCCAGGGCTTTTGCGGTCCTGGTATGGGCCGCCGCCTGTGCCTGGAAGATTCTGTTCGTCAGCCCGCGGGAGCTGTGGGTGGAGGCACGAACAACCAAAGCACTTTAGTTGCCTGCAGCTCCAGCCAGGCCGTGGCACTCCATCGCATTCAGGACAAGCACTACCCGTCCGTCGCCCATAATCGCGGCGCCTTGAAACTCTCTGCATTTCTCCAAGCCGCCAGCCAGTGGTTTTACCAGCACCTCCACTTCGCTGAGAAACTTATCCACCACCAGGCCGTACTTCGCGGCGCCTGCTTCGACGATGGCGACGGAAAGTTCCGGCTTGTTTGAGGGAGCGAGGCCCAACATCTCCGCCAGGCTGAATATGGAATAAATTGTTCCCCGGACCTGTGCGAGGGTGAGCCCGCGATACCGGTGCGCCTCCTCGGGTGGCACCTTGACCATGTCGCGGATATTACTCAACGGCAGGATATACTCCCCGGCGCCCGCTTCCAACAAAATGCCCTTTGAAATCATGAGACTAGTGGGCAGTCTGATCAGCAAGGTGGTGCCTCGGCCGAGTTTAGAACGAATTTCGATGGTCCCTTGCAGGTTGCGAACGTTACTGCGGACGACATCCATCCCGACCCCGCGGCCGGAAACATCGGTGACCTTTGCCGCGGTGGACAAGCCTGGCAGGAACACCAACTGGAACGCAGCCTCCTCGCTCATGCCGGCTGCGGCTTCCGGCGCAAGCAAACCCTTTTCGACGGCCTTCCGCTTGAGAGCGCCGGCGTCGAGCCCCCGACCGTCGTCCGTGACCTCAATCGCCACGCCGCCCGCCTCACGAACTGCCCGCAGGGTCAGTTGCCCGGACGCCTCCTTCCCTTTTGCCCGGCGTTCCTCCGGCGGCTCGAGGCCATGGTCGACCGCATTGCGGATCACGTGGACCAGCGGGTCGGCGATCTGTTCGAGGATTGTCTTGTCCAGCTCGATGCCCTCTCCTTCGATGACGAGCCGAACTTCCTTTCCCTGAGACCGGGCGAGATCTCGCACCAGGCGCGGGAATCTCTGGAAAACGGTCTTCACCGGCAACATCCGAATCGACATGACGCTGGTCTGGAGTTCGTCGGCGATGCGGGAGATGTTCGAACCAGCTTCCTTCAGCTCGTTTACGACTCCCGTGCCGTCCGCGCCGTCGCTCAGTTTCTGTGCGAGCAAGGGAAAGGCGCCGCGGGCAACCAGCAGCTCACCGACCACCCTCATCAAGCGGTCCAGCTTGTTTTGATCGATTCGAATCGTCGAAGGCGAGGCGGAAGCTTCCGGCTGGTCCGCCGCGGCTTTCGGTGGAGATTGGGCCGTAACGGTAGGCTCCGGAACCGGGCTGACGCCGCCGTGCGAAGATATGCGGTCCAGAACGGAGCGGGTCGTCCGGAAGGCGCCGCCCAGAACGGAGCGCTGTTCGCCGCTCAACGCTTCGCCGGTTCTCATGGCGGCATCCAGGATTCGGAGTTGCAGCGCCAACGGTTCTTCCAATTCCGGGCAGTTCCGGTACTGGGCGGCGGAAGACAACGTCCTGAGACCGCGCAGATAGGTTTCCAGAACCGGCCTTGCGGGCACGCCGTCATTTTCCATGCGCTGAAAACAACCCGCGATCATCTCGACGCACTGCGACGTCGTGTTGAAGAACGCGGCCTCCCGCCCATCCACCGTCTGGCTAACCGGGGCGCGATTGGCCGGGACTCCCAAACGATCGAGCAACTCCGGCGAGACCGGGCCGCCGGCCCCGTTGTGTGTGAGGTTCCCTAACAGGGTTCGGATCGCGTCGCACGTTTCCAGCGCGGTCTGGATCTTCTCGTCCGGAACCAGCCCGGCGGTCAGGCCGCGGAATGGGTCGAGAAGAGACTCCAGCGCGTGGGCCACCCGGACCAGCACTTGCAGCGGATGACTGTCTGTAAGGGCTGCGCCTTGGACGTGTCCCAACAGCAGACCCGCATTGCCCTTGATGCTGTGAACGCTCCGGAAAAGAGAATCGAGGTTATCCCGCGACTCAGGGTCCTCCTCCAATCGAAGCGCGTCTGTTTCCATCCGCTCCAGGTGGTCCTCGCACTCAATCTTGAAAAGTTCGAACGCATCCGCCGGCACGGAACCAAGCAGGGCCGCGGCCCCGCCTTGGTCCTCCACCAGCCGGATACGCACGTCGCACTCGTCTTCGACGAATACGAACACGTCCTTGATGGCCACTCGATCGCGGGCCGTGACCAGGAGGATCTCCCACCACAGATAGCAGTGCTCAGCCTCCAGCGAAGGCAGCCGCGGCACTTGGTCCGCATGAGCCGTGATATGGGCCTGCCCCAGCTCCCGCAAGTCGTCGAGCAGCGTCACCGGGTCCGCGCCGGAATAGAATATGTCGCGGTTCGGCTTGAAGGTGATCTCAAATGCGGCACGGTTGCTGGCGCTTGGCTGGGGCGGCTCGGGCCGGTCTGCCGGCGCTCCATCGGATACAGGCAGCAGTTTCGTGAACGCGCCGGTTACTTCCACCTCCCCCGGGACGGCTTCTCCTTCCGCCTTCTCCTCGAGGATCAGCCGGATGACGTCGCAGGCCTTGAGCCCGCAGTCGATACACTCGGGCGTTACGGCCAGACGTCCTTCCCGCGCCAGGTCAAAGGCCTCTTCCATCTTGTGAGCGAACCTGGCCAGGTGCGCAAATCCCGCGGTTGCTCCCGAGCCTTTGATGGTATGAATGGCCCGGAATACCCGGTGAACCAACGTGGAATCGCCCGGTGCCGCCTCCAGCGCCAAGAGGGCGGCGTCGAGTTCGATCAACAGATCCAGAGCCTCAGCCCTGAACGTGACGCGCATTTGCTCCAAAATGTCGCTTTCCATCGTTATCTACCTATGTATCCGTTGGGCATCAGCGCATCACCTTTTTCATCACCGCCAAAAGCTGGTCCGGCTGGAATGGTTTCACGATCCAAGCCGTCGCGCCTGCCGCCTTGCCCTCCTGTCTCTTCTCCGGATGCGATTCCGTGGTCAACAAAACGATAGGGACGAACTTGTACTGAGGCATCGCTCGAAGCTGGCGCGTGAACTCCAGACCGTCCATCTTTGGCATATTGATATCCGACAGGAACAGGTGCACCTCCTGACCAGTGAGTTTGGACAAGGCATCCAGCCCGTCCACGGCTTCGACGACCTCATAACCCGCGCCGCGCAGCACAAAGCTCACCATCTGCCGGAGAGTGGACGAATCGTCCACCGTCATGACGGTTTTCACAAGTCCTCCCGCCCGCCGAGCAGCTCGCGCCGCAGACCGCAGCGGTCCACCGCGCCAATCAAAACCTCCGACGGCCGGTCGA
This sequence comes from Bryobacteraceae bacterium, assembly GCA_049511335.1. Classification (GTDB taxonomy): domain Bacteria; phylum Acidobacteriota; class Terriglobia; order Bryobacterales; family Bryobacteraceae; genus JBEKYD01. The sequence continues at coordinate 8,370 of JBEKYD010000013.1, forward strand.
AGGAAAGCCTCGCGACCGTCTTGCGCAGCGAACACAGCAACTGGAGGATCGAGGTGTCAATGTCCTCTAAACCTTCGGTATCCACTCCGACGGGCGCCCCGGCTTTCAGTCCTTCCTCAAGCTTGGCGGCGAGGTCCTGGGCGTGCCGGATGGTGACCGCGCCTTCGAGTCTTAGAATTTGTACGTTCTGCTTTGTAACAATAGAAAAAGGCACCGCCTTCCCCCTCTTCTTTGCGCCTCACCGGGCCACCAGTACCATGCGAATGTTCTCGACCATCGCCTCCGGCGAGCATGGCTTGACTATATAAAGGTCCGCTCCGGCCTCAAATCCCTTGCTCTTGTCCCTGCCTTCGCTCTCCGTAGACACGATGATGATGGGAAGGGTGCGGTACTTTGCATCGGCACGTACCCGCCGGATGAACTCGTAGCCGTCCATGTTACTCATGTTGATGTCGGTGAGAACCAGATCGCAGAAGTTTGTGTACAGCTTTTCCAATCCGTCGCTGCCGTCCACTGCCGTAATCACCTGAAAGTGAGCTTGCTGCAAGACGTGGGAGTGATAGCTCCTGACAAACTCCGAGTCATCCACGATTAGGATCGTTTTCTTCGTATTCACGGCGCTATTCCTTCACATAAACCAGGTGGTTTTCAAACCGCTTCAGCTTAAAAGTCGTCGTCACACGCCCCACCGATTCGGAGTGCCCCAGGAAGATGTACCCTCCCGGATTCATGGCATTGTAAAAGTGATCTACGACCTGTTTTCGCGAGAGGTCGTCAAAATAGATTAAGACGTTGCGGCAGAAGATGAAGTCAAAACCGCGCATGGCGCGCATTGCCATGCGGTCGTGCAGGTTCAGATGAACGGTTCGGACCAGGGCGGCGGTTCGCCGCCGCACCACGTACTCATCACCGTCCGCCATCAGATATTTCTTCCTGTACTCGTCCGGAACGTCGGCGACGGACCGGTATCCGTAGCGTGCCTCTGTCGCCTTCCGTAGAATGTTCTCGTCAATGTCGGTCGCCACGATCTCGCAGTCCCAAGACTGAGCTTGCGGGAAAACCTCCTGAAGGATCATCGCCAGCGTGTAAGGTTCTTCGCCCGAGGAGCAGCCGGCGGACCAGATCCTCAAGCTCTTTTCACCGCGGGCCTGCTTGGCCGACAGCACTTCCGGCAAACAGTGATTGGCGAACGCCTGCAACTGGTCATACTCCCGGAACATGTAAGTCTCGTTGGTTGTGACCAGATTTGCCAGCGCTTGCATCTCGACACCTTGCGGGTCGGCATAGCTGACCAGGAACAGGTACTCCCGGGGGTCGTCTATACCCAGCGCCGCCATTCGTTTGGCCACCCGCGTTTTCAGGAAATAGATCTTCTTGTCATCGAAGTGCAGACCCAGTTTCTGATAGATGAGCTGGCTCAGACTTTGGAATTGCTCGACGGAGAGGTCTGGCATGGTGATCCGGTTAGCAGCCGAGCGCCTGCAAGACCTCCTCGTCCGTTTCCGCCTTCGCTCGCCAGGCAAGAACGTCCTCGAATTCAGGCCGTGCTGTGCCCCAAAGCGATTCCGCCGCCCCCAGGCGAAGCAGGCGCTCCGGGCTGGACAGGCAGGACACGAGAAACTCGTAGACGTCGTCACGAGTAGCCCAAAACCCTAGAATTCGCACTGCCTGATAGCGGCAAAGCTGTGGATCTCCGTCCTCTACCACCGTTCGTAAAGCCGGCAGCAGATCCTCGCCGGGGTCTGACGACGGACCGCGCGGATAAATAGCGAGCAGCGCACCGAGAATGGCGGGGCGAAGGTGAGGGCCGCGCGCAGGCAGCAGACTCGCCACTTCAGCGAAGTCGTTGACTGATCCGAGCGCGGCAATGGCTTTCAAACAAGACGCCAGGTAAAAGTCCGGCAGCGTTGCCAAATCCGGGAAACGGCGGCGAATGGCCACCAGCGAGGATTCACCGCCAATCCCACGCAGGGCCTCCACGCAGGCGGCGACCAGCATGGGATGCGCGCCGGGCTGGAGCAGATCCTCGATCCGGCTTCGGAATTCCTCTGCCCGTATCCTGCCGAGATTCTCCACGGCCGTGATCACCACGTTTGGATCCGCGTCGGTAAGCGCCTGCGCGTAAATGTCCCCTGCGTCACCGGCCGGAATTCCGCTCAAAACGTCAAGCACCAGTTTCCTTACATCCTTGTCGCCGTTTCGCATGACCGCGTTCAGGAAGGGAATCGGCCGTACGCCTTTATGGCGCAGCACGTCCACAGCCTGGTTGCGAATCTGTGGATCTTCGCTTCCAAGCAACCGTATGGAGCCCTCGATGGCCACGTCCCCATCCATTCGAATCAGGGCTTGGAATATGGCGTCACGTACGGCGAGCGAAGGCTCCTCATCCAACCGCTCCAGGAGAGCCGGCACGCCTTCCGGGTGGTTCCAATATCCGATATCCTCGGCGGCGTAAATGCGCTCGGCTTCGTCGCTCGAATTCAACTTCTCCACATAGTCCGTGAGCGGGCTCATTCGGTAGTCCTCCTAACGGCTTTTAAGATCTCCCCCGCGACCTGGTGGCTGGGCGCTATCACGCACGCCCCCCCTCTTTCGACAGCTTCGCGGGGCATTCCGTATACCACGGCTGTCTGCTCGCTCTCGGCAATGGTGTGCCCACCCGCCTGCCTGATCGCCACCATCTGGTCGGCGCCGTCGTCTCCGATGCCGGTCATCAGGACGCCGACAGTGTCCGTGCCGTAAATCTTCAGAACCGACTCCATCATCACGCCCACGGAGGGCACGAAGAGCGTCGCCGGCGTGGTTGGCGTGCGAATGACCACCTCGCCTGTCATCTTGCGGTGCAAGCACAGATGCATCCCGCCCGGCGCCACATAGCAGACGCTCGGCTCTACCGGCATGCCCGAACGCGCTTCCACGACCTTGAGCGCGCAGCGCTCGTCCAGCCGTTTGGCAAAAGATGCAATAAAGGCGGGCGGCATGTGCTGGACCAGGAAAATGCTGGCGGGCACGTCCGCCGGAATCTGCGGCAGCACGTCCTGTAGTGTCGCCGGTCCACCGGTGGAGATTCCGATGGCTACGGCCCTCTTTCGGGTGATGTTGTCAAACGTCATGGGCACTGGCGGCCGGACGACTTTCCGGCGCTCACGGTTGCGCTGCAAGCGGTCAACGATGCCTCGAGACGCGGCGGCCTTCAGCTTCGAGATCAGTTCGTCCGCCACGACACCCAAGTTGGACGAGACCGTGCCATCCGGTTTGGCGACAAAATCGAAGGCCCCCAACTCAAGACACTCGAAGGTAGTCGCGGTACCCTGCTGGGTGAGTGACGAAACCATGACGACGGGACAGATCTTCTCCTGGAGGATCATTTGGAGGGCCGTGATCCCGTCCAGCTTAGGCATGTTGATGTCCATCGAGATGACATCGGGCCGCAGTTCCCGCGCTTTCGATATCGCGTCCTCACCATCCCGGGCGAGACCCACCAAATCAAGGTCGGCCGACGCCGCGATGATTCGTTTCAAGTTCTGCCGCATTAAGGCGGAATCGTCCGCCACAAGTACACGTGTTCTGCCCATTGATTTGGATGGCGCCGGGGCCAGGGGAGCCAGCCCCGGTTGAGGGTTCGATCTAGGCGGTGACTTCGGAAAGGTGCGCCTGCTCCTGCCGGGAGAGAATCCTCTCCACATCGAGCAGGACGATCATGCGCTTACCCGCATCCACCTTGCCGATTCCGGAAATGAACTGTTGATCGATTCCGGACCCGATCCCCTCCGGCGGCGGGGCGATGTCCTTCCTGGCGAGGTTCAAGACCTCGCGCACGGAGTCCACCACCAGGCCCGTTTTGACGCCGCCCAAATCGACGATGATGATGCGCGTACGGTCGTCGGACGGCTTGACTTCCAATTCGAAGCGCTTCCGTGTATCCAACACAGGGATAACTTCCCCGCGTAGGTTCGTGATTCCCTCGATGAACTGCGCGGCCTTCGGCACTTTGGTGATCTTGGCGAGGCGGTCGATCTCCTGAATTTGCGAAATCGGGACGCCGTATTCCTCCGCGCCGAGCATGAACGTGACCAGTTGCACTTCGCTCAGTTCCTGCGCGCCCGAGCCGGCTTTTTGGATTTCGCCGGTCTTGTCCTCTTCGACGGCCTGCACCGAGGAGTTCTGCACATCCCGCAGCTTCTGGTCCTTCATCAGGTGGGCGACGTCCAATAGCATGATCAAGCGCGAGCCGTCATCGAGTTTGGCCACGCCGGAGAGCTCCATCCCGCCATTCGATGTAATCCGAGGCGGCGGTTCCATCAGGTTCTTGGGCACGTTCAGCACTTCGTGAACATGATCGACGACCAGTCCCAGCACGAAGCCCTCGGCATCCACCACGATGACGCGCTGGTCTTCCTGGATATTGTGAGCGATCTGCTCCTCAAACCTGAGCAAGGCGGCGACCGTTTTCCGGCCGCCGGATAGGGCCTCGGCAGCGCAGACATGCGCGGCCTCGCGATCACCGCGTTCCTGGTGCTTCGCAAGGAGCTGAAGTTGCTTGATGACCATTTCGTTCAGCCCGCGCGCCTGCGCCAGTGTCTCCATCAACGCCTGGCTGGAACTGTTAGTTTCGGCCAGCCACCCGCGAAGGTGCTCGGTCACGGAACCGCCCACCTTCGGCTGCGAACCGTCTGCCCAGGCTTTTTCGGTCTGGTCTATCCAGCGCTCATACTCCTCTCGCAACGGCCGGCAGCTATCGGCGAATTCATCCGCAAGCGATCGCTGCTGCAGCAGCCGCCGCAGGTCGATGACCGGGAGAATCTGCCCCCGAACGGTCAGCACTCCCAATACGTAGTCGGGAACATCGGGAACCTGGTTAGGAGTCTGTACCCGCAGAATCTCCCGGACATGCTCCATGGGAAATGCAAATTCCTCTTTCGCGATGCGAAAGGTGACCAACTTTTGGACGTCAGCTTCGGTACTGCCGGATTTGTCCGACGACCCGATACTTCCGGTTTCCGAACCCGGAGCTGCGCGGTTCGCGGCAGCCGTCTTCCGCGTGACCTCGATTTGGCAGACATGGGCCGCATTCAAAGCCATAACGATGCGCTGCCCTTTATCGAGTTTCACGACCCCTTCGAGGTAATCCGAGGACGTTCCGCGGATCGCCGCCGGGGGTGGTTCAATTTCGCTGCGCAGCACGCGAGTCACCTGCTTGACGCGATCCACGCGCAAACCGGTCTTGACACCGTCAATATCGACGACCAAAACACGGGTGCGGTCGGTTTCCTGGGCCCGCTCCATGCCGAAACGGGTGCGCATGTCGATGACTGGCAGCACGACACCGCGCAAATTGGCGATGCCGTCCACGTGGGCCGGCGTGCGCGGAACTTTCGCCATCTTGGGAAGGCGAATGATTTCCTGTACCGACATGATGTCGAAACCAAACTCTTCGTCCTTCAACAGGAACGTAACGAGTTGGCTTTCGTCCTTCAGGCCGCCGGATGACTGTAGGGTCTCTTTTTCCATAATGGACCTCCTTAAACGCGAGCGCTCTACCGGCTACCCGTTTTGCAGTTCATCGGCCTGCGAGGCGATATCCTCGATGGCCTGGGCAATCTCCTGGGCGGCTTTCAGCCCCTGCTCGGAGGCACCGGCCGCTTCCGTCGAAGCGCGCGCGGTTTCTTCCGCGGCAGCGGCAATCTGCTGGCTGGCTTTGCCCGCCTGTTCGAGTCCGGCGGCTACATCGCCAGTGCCTTTTGAGATTTCCCGGATGTCCGCCACCACAATGTCGGACTCACTTTCAATCCGCTCCAGGTTCGTCGTCGAGATTTTGGCGCGTTCGGCTTCAGCCCGCCCTTTGCTGCCGGCCAGTTCGATATCACCGGCGACTTTTGTGATCTGGGTCTGAACGTTTTTGACCAGGTCTTTGATTTTGTCTGCGTTTTCGCTGCTTTCGTTTGCGAGCGAGCGGATGTCTCCCGCCACCACCGAGAAGCCCCGGCCGTATTCTCCGGCACGCGCGGCTTCGACATTGCCGTTGACGGCGAGCATCTTGGTCTGAACCGTTACCATGACGATAGCGTCGACGATCTTGTCGATCCGGCGCGTCCGCTCCTCCAGTTCCAGAACATTCTTGGCGGATTCGGCGGCTGCTTCGGCGCTCTTGACGATGTTGACGATCAAGGCATCCACGTTAGCCTTGTTGCTGGTCAGGAGTTTGCGCGTGGCGACGGCTTTCTCGACGCCCGCTTCGGATTGCTCCGCCATGGTCTTCGCGGCCTGCCGCATCTGAGCACCCAGGGCATTGGAGGCTTCCGCCGCCTTGGCCTGCGCGCCAGCCGCCTTGTTGATCTGCTCAATGGCAGTAGAGATTTGCTGCGAGGAGGATTTTAGTTCTTCAGCGTTGGACGACAATTCCTCGGCCGTGGCGGCCAATTCCTCGGCCGACTTCTGGGCGTTGGTCGAAGTTTTCAACGCCTCCGCCATTTCCGCTAGCGAGCGGGCCGCGTCGCCCATCTCCGAGTACGCTTTGGACTGCTCCTGGGTCGATTTTTGGGCTTCCTGGCAGGCCGAGGTCGCTTCCTCGGAGGCCGCTGCTATTTCCTCTGCGCCTTTCAGATACGTCTTTGCGCCAGCCAGCGTTTCCGTAGCGTTCTTCTGCATTTCGCCGCAACTTACCCGGACGTCTTCGTAGTCGATGGCGATCTTGCCCAGATCCTGGGTAATGACCTTGGCCTTTTCCACTTCCTCGCGGCCCTTTTTGCCGGCCGCTTCCGTGTCTCCGGCCACCACTTTCACCTGATTCTGAATTTCGTTTACAACTTCCTGGATGCCGCGGGCGCTCTTTTCGCTGATCTCAGCGAGATTGCGCACTTCATCGGCTACTACGGCGAATCCCTTGCCGTGTTCCCCGGCACGAGCAGCTTCAATGGCGGCGTTCAGGGCCAAGAGGTTGGTTTGATCGGCAATCCGGGTCACGGCATGGACGATCTTGCCAATCTCCTCGGACTGGCGCTCCAGTTCGCCAATCATCTTCGCGGATTCGAGATTCCCATCGGCGGCGTCTCCCACTCCTTTGATGATGGCCTCTACGTCCGCCGTGGTTGACTTGACGAGCGCTACCACTTCGTTGACCCTGCGCAGGGATGCTTCCGCGCGGGCATTGGATTTGTCCGACGCCTTCTCGATCTGGTTTATCGCGGCGCGTGACTCCTCGGCGGCGGCGGACGCCTGGTCGGCGCCCGCCGCGATAGTGTGCATCGTCTTTTCGAGTTCTTCCACTGCGCCGGTAGCTTCGGCGATGGCGCTCGATACCTGCTCGGTTGCGGTGGACAGTTTCTCCGCCACAGCCTGCGCGCGGGCCACGGTCCGGGCGCGAGCCTTCTCCTCCGCCAGTTTCTTGGCGGTGAGGCGGCTCTCAGCCAGGTCGTCGCCGTGCCCATTGGGTTCCGCGGCCTTCTTCCCGGGCGGCGTTACCGAGCCCTTTTGCGGCCCAAGGCGGTTCATGGCGAGGCGGGTCGGCACTGCCGGCGCGCCGTTAGTGGGTGCTTCTGCGTTTTTCAACATTCCGTCTCCGGTGATCTGTTAGTCGGCGCACCAGCAACGGGTGCAATAGACCTTGAGCGGCATAGCCTCGACTACCCGATGCTCTGCTTTACTCGGTTTGTATATCGGATGAAGGCCGCGGGAACTTTAGCGGCGGGGGTAAATTCTGGCACGGAGGACTTGGCATGTTATCCTACGGCAGGCAGTTCAGGCCGCCACCTTGTCCGCGGGAAGGACGGCGTCCACCTGAATGAGTCGGTCCATTTCGCGATTCGAGTGAACTCTTTTCTGCCCGAGCGAGCGGACACCGGGCGCAGCGGCCGGTGCGGAGAGCGCGGCCAGGAAAGGAGCTCATTGTGAGAACGAACCTACCCACTCGCAAACTTCGCGAGCATCCGGATCTCCATCAACTCAAGCGGCAAGCCAAGGAACTGCTGGGCGGGTTTCTGGCTGGCGACCCCGGCGCCATCGCCGAGGTGAACGCGCATTACCGCGCTGCCGATTCCGCCACCTTCGCGCTGCACGACGCCCAGCTCGTGCTGGCGCGCAGCTACGGCTTTGACAGTTGGCCCAAGCTGAAAGCTTTCGTGGACGGTGTCACGGTCAAGCGGCTGGCGGAGGCGGTCGAGCGCGGCGATGTCGCACGCGTGCGCGCCATGCTCGACGTCCGCCCCGAGCTGGTGAATACGGACATGGCGGAGAACAACGAACATCGCGTCGTGCACTACGCCGTGATTGGCCGCGAGCCCGAGATGGTGCGGCTGCTCATGGAGCGCGGCGCCGATGCCCGCAAGGGAATCTACCCTCACCGCGACGCTACCACGGCTCTCGCGCTAGCCAAAGAACGCGGTTACGGCGAGATTGTGGCCATCATTCTTGAAGGTGAGGAGAAACGCCGCGCGACGCTTGGCGGACCGCATGCCATCCGCACCACGGCGCCGGACGAACTCGCCGAGGCGATCGCGAAAGGAAACGAGGAACGCGCGTTGGCGATGCTGGAAGGCCAGCCAGCCTTGGCTCACGCGTGCAACCGCAACGGGTGGACGCCGCTCCACGTGGCCGCGGCGGCCCGCAGCGAGGCTCTGGTTCGGTGCCTTGTGGCGCACGGCGCCGATGTGAACCGGAGTGGCCCGCGCGACCGGACGCCGCTCGATCGAGCCGTCGGCAATCCATGGAGGAACGGCGGCAGCGTGAAACCATTCGAAGACTTGGCCGGGGTGCTTCGCGAGCATGGCGCCGAGCTCACGGCCCGATCCGCGGTGGCCCTCGGCGAAGCCGCGTGGTTGCGCGCCCGGCATGTGGAAGGAGCGCTGGCGAATCCCATCGAAGACTGGGGCGGGCTGCTTACCGTCGCCGTGCTGTACGACAAGCCGGAGATTCTGACGCTGCTTCTCGATCTCGGATTCGATCCCGACGAGCGGGTGCGGCTGGAAGCGTTGGATGAGGTGTTGTACTCGCAGGGGATGCCGCTGTGGCATTGTGCGGCAACCGGCAGACTCGAAATGGCGGAGCTACTATTAAAGCGCGGAGCGAATCCCAATGTGCATGTATATGCCAGCGGCTCGCCCGTCTACAGCGCTTACCGGCAGGGAAACCGGGCCATGGTCGAGCTGCTCGAACGCTATGGCGGCGTGGTGGATCCGATAACGATCGGGATCTTCCATGAGCGAGAACTGGCGAAGCGGATGCTGGCCGAGGAAAGCGCGACTCGGCTCCCGGCCGGAATCTTGGAGGGCCAGACCGTGGCGGAAGATCTTTTGCGCGGCGCCGCGGAGGGCGGCGATGCCGAGATTGTCCGCATGGCTCTCGAAAAGGTCGATTGGACCCGCGACGATACCCGCTGGTATTGGATTCTGATGCAAGCGTTGTGGTCCGAGAATCCGGAATGCTTCGGCCTGGTTCTGGGGCGCACCAACCCCAACCTGTATCATCCGCGATTCCGGCGCACCATCCTGCACGACGTTGCCGGATTGCGCGGCGACGAAACGGCGGAATCGAGACCGGCCATGGCGGCGATGCTGCTGGACGCCGGTGCCCGTATGACCGAACGCGATGGCGTTCTCAAAAGCACGCCGCTTGGCTGGGCATGCCGCTGGGGCCGGATCGAGCTGGTGAAGCTGCTCCTAGAGCGCGGCGCGGACCCGGTGGAGGCCGACGCCGAGCCCTGGGCGACGCCCAAAGCGTGGGCCGAGAAAATGGGGCATGCTGCCGTGCTCGAGCTGCTCCGGCAGCATGGCGGAGCCCAAAAACCCTTGCAAGCGTAGCGCTAGGGCAAGGTGTCAGAGGTCAAACAGCTCATAACGCACGGCTGCGGGTTTGTTCCCTGAGTTTTCAAGTATCAGATACCAATCTGGGCCAAAACCTTTCGGGATGTTAACTTGTGCGTCAACGAGTTTAGTGGAGGCAAAACCGATACCTCCATACTCGCGCCTTCCGCTCCTCCAGGTCTCTAGATCAGACTCTTGGACGATATAAGCGTCGATCGGCACGTTTGCTTCTACCTCGATTCCCAGCTTCTCTTTCCGTGGGGTGGTAGAGTACAGGAACTTTTTGTATTTGCGGGGATTAATCAGAGTTACAGGCATTATTTCGCCCCTTGGTCCTGCGCCGGAAGTACGTCCTCTTCGTCCGGCTCCCCCTGTATTTTGGGGGCCTTCGGGAAAGTCATCCCCGCCGGACCCTTCTCGATCCGGCCAAGAACCTCCCGAATCGTTCGGTAGAACAGCAAAACGAGCAACAGAAGGCCGAGTTGCCAGTGGGTGCTCATGCCTCCCAGTGTGTGAGCCAGCCTCCCTTTCTGGTTGTTCAGAGCTCCAAACATCACCCACACCGCGAATAAGCCAACCGCAAGCCATACGGAGGAAGCAATCAAAAAGACGTTCGCCACTTCCAGGAACCTTAGGAGATCGTCCGTCTTGTCCTTCTTGGGTGTCGGTGACATCAGTGTTGTTGTCCTGCGTTATTATAAGGCTGCGGTCAGGCCTCTCACTCTAGCTTATTCATGCGAGGTCGAGTTGTCCGTCCGTTTCCGCTGCTGCGTTTTCAGTTGCCCCCGCAGCTCGGCGAGAGAGCGCTCCAGCTTGCGGTTCCGTTCGCTCTCGGCCTTAAGGTCGGCCTCGAGACGCGTCGCTTCGACGGCCAGTTCGTCACGCTGTTGGCGAAGGTCGGCATCGTCCCCAGCCGCGCCAGCGCCCGCCAGCGGCCTGCCCAAGAAACTACTGGCTTCCTTCAATGGAGCGGCGCCCGGACGGTCGATTGTGAGCGCCACGTCCACCTCCCCGCTCGCGCGCGCGTAAGTAAAAGAGCCTGATTGAAGATGCGCCGGATCGAGCGTAACCGAATGAGGAGCGGCGCTTCCGTCCACAATATCCAGCGCGCCGCTGGAGGCGTTCGCCATCGCCGCGGCGTTCCAGCGAATCTGCAATTGACCTTTGTCGTCCAGCAGATTCAGTCCTAGCGAAGGCCCGCGCGCGGCAGTGACAGCCGAGCTTCCGCGCGACCCCACCAGCCGCGGCAACCATACTTGGCGCGTCTCAAACGCCACCGCGCCGATCGCCATTCCCACCGCTACCGAAAGCAGCAGCCGCAACCAGCGCCACGAGCGTCCCTCCTCCGGTTCGTTTTCGAGAAAGCTGGGTATGCCGAACCCGCCATTGGGCTCCGAGAATTGGCTGATGGCAACTTCGCCGGCGGCGTCCGCATGTGTCGAGTCGTCGTTGGCCGGCTCGGCCGATGGCACAGTCATGGACGCCGCCATCGGCGCCGCCTTTGCCGTGCCCGTGGAGTAACCCGCAGCTTCGGGCGCCGAATTCATCTCCGGCAGCGGACGCAACGGCAGCGCCTCCAGCGCAAACTCCGCCGCACTCGATTCCGCGCGAATCGCCCCATTTGCATCGCGAAAGAAGAAACCCGCGCGCGTCGGATTGTAGGAGTGCGGCTTCAGAACCAGCGCCACCTGCCAGCTTTCCGGGAAATGCCGCCGGTAGATGTCGAGGTCCTCGTCGGAAAGGAAAATGTCGCTGCGCGTGTGCGAATGGTACCATCCCACGACGTGCAAATCGTCGCTGGCAGCCGCCTTTATGAGTTCCGTTAAATTGCTCTCATCGCGCGGCGAAAGCTGGAACGATGGCCCGTAGCAGTGCTCGCATGCCAGTTGCCGGTGATCGGTGATCGTGACCATGCCATCCCGATTCTGACCGAGCAGAATCCCGCCAATCTCCGCGCCACCGCGCGGCAGGGAAAAGAACGCGTCTACTACCGCCAGCCGGATATCATCCAGCACTTGCGGCAGGTACTCAATCCGAAACGGACAATCCGGTACACTCCAGACCAGGAGCGCGTCTTTACTCATTTCCATGGTGCACCGGCGCCATGCGCCGGTTAACTTATTGTAGGCGATTCAGTGCGTTCACGCGCCGGGTCGCGGAATCGCCGGAGGAGCCGGCGGGCCAATCGTCAGGTCCTGTTCCGAGGTGTGGTGCGCTTCAATATGAACGGTTTTCGCCTCGGTGAGGTAGGGCCGAATCACCGCGGGGTTGGCGTACTCGATCTGGGCGCTCTCCACCCGGACCAGGTAGTAATCGCCCGCGCGCACGTCGAGGAAATCGAAGCTGCCGTCGCTATCCGTCTGGAAGAGGCGATACGCGCTGCTGTCGTCAGAATTCTTCACCGGCGCCAGCACGACGAAAACGGCTCGGACCGGTCTGTCGCCATCTTTGACGAAACCCTTCAGGCGGCCGGTTTCATCGCTGGCAATGATATTCAGCCGGATCGACGCTGCTTCGGCCACGTCGATGGCCCCGTCCCGCACCTCCGCCCCTTCCGCAGTGAGGCTCGAAACGAAGTAACCGTCAGCGCCAACGATGTACGCCCGGTACTTTGCGGGGACTACGTTGGGGAAGGAAAAGCTGCCGTCGGCTTCCACCGCGCGAAGGAACGCCGCGGCTGTTTCTTCATTCACCAGGCGAACATACACCGTGCTGCGTGGTTTGACTGAGGGATTCCGGAACGAGAGCGTGCCGGTGAATCTTGCCATCGCCTGAGGTGTAAGATCGACCGTCGTTTCGGCGCCGGCGATGTCGAGAACCTTGCGCAACGATTGGCCATCTCCGGTGAAGCGGACGATGTAGCGTCCCGGCGGAACTCCACCGATAATTTGCGCCGGCTGGCTGCCGGCCGCTTCGGGGTGCATCACTGCCGCGTAGGTCTGTTTCACCAGGGTCTCGACGCCGTCGATGCCGTCAGCATAGAAATAAACTCTGCCGCTGCACCGTTCAGAGCCGGTGCAGGACAGATGCACGTTCGTGCCGGAAACCGCGCGCAGGGTGAAGTTCGCCTCAACTTCGACTCCTGATTTGACCGTTATTGGGGCTGCGCCGCGCGGGTCCGTGGTGTTCGGATAATAGGCAACGGCATAGACGGACGATGTCGCGGCGCTCTGGAGGAGAGGAACTCGCTGAAAACTGTCGTACCAAGGCTCGGCGCTCACCGCCAGGTAGTATGTGCCGGCAAAAAGCTGCTGGAAGCGGTAGTTTCCCAGGTCGTCGGTGTTGGCCCATGCGGCTGTTCGGGTGCGTTTCCGGCCCCCCTCCACTGAGGTCCGGATCAATTGCAACTGCGCCGATCCACCGGTTCGCCACGGTCGTCGATCACCTTTCCAAAAATCACGCCAGGCGCATGCCAAACGAACACCAGGTGAGCGGTGTCTTGATCAGGCCCTGTAATAACCGAGGAGCCGAAGTTGTTGGATGACTCCTCCCCGTAAACCTGTCGCCAGCCCTGCCGCTCCACGAACAGGCGCCATTTCCCGGCCGGAGCTTCAAACGAAAACCTGCCATCGGCCCCGGTGACGGCGGTCTGCTCCTGTCCGGAAACGGAAAGAACCACGCGCATCCGGGCTACCGGGGAGTGAGTTTCGCCATCCAACACCGTCCCGGACACTGTAAAAGTCTGCGCCGCGGTGGTAAATGCCAGGGCCGCGGCGAGCCACACTGGCTTCATTTGACCAGCCTCGTAAGAGTAACTTCGCTCGACTTGCCATCCTCGACGTGGACACTCACGCCTCCCGTCAGCGATTCGAGGAAGAAAGGATCGCGAAACTCGAGATCTCCAAATGTCGAGAAAGCGTAAGCCAAGTAGTCGCCCGGAGCGAGACTGGAGTGTTCAAAGACAGACTCGTCCGTAGCATCCTCAGAATGCATTGCGACTGTCAAAACCGGACCGGTTGTGGCCGAAAACGTCGGAACCAGCAACACGCCGGCCTGCGCGGGAAGGGGGTTCACTTTCAGCTTGCCTTCGATCATGCCGCCCCCCGGCTTAAGCGCAACCTCAATGAGCGCCGGCGCCACGCCGGGTTGAATGGTGAGTCGCGGGTTGGTGAGAAGATCCGTGTCGCCGGACTGAACCGATACAGGGTAACCGCCCTCGCATTGCAGCACGACCCGATATTCGCCCGAGAAAACGGTGCCAATCCTGAAGGCGCCGTTCGCATCGCCCCGTCCCATCTGCCCCACGTTTGTCCGGTGGCCGGGAGTCTTCAGCGAAACGCTACAGGCAGGAGTTAGCACGTCGTCATCGTTGACATCTTCATCGGCGACCGCGGCAGACCGCCTTTTCCCATTCGGCGAAGCGCCGATCGTTCGCACCGTGCCCGTCACGGTGACGGGAGGAGACAATGCCAGAGCAACTCCGCTAACGTCCTCGCCTTTCACGGTTACCGCCACCTCACCGCGCGCTTTCTGGCCCTGGGTGGCGCGAAGCGTATAACTGCCCGGAAGCAGGTCTTCGATCTCGAATTTTCCCGTGGTGCCGTCCAGCGCCGCACGGCTTGGCGTGGCATCGTCATTGCCCTGCAATAATTCGAACGTCACCGTTTCATGCGCCACGAAGTTCTTGAGCTCACCGCGAACCTTGAAGGCCGGTTGCAAGCTCAGGGTGAAATCCGCGCGGGCCTGAGTTCCCGCGGCGATATTTATGGCTGGCGCGGAACCGATATCGCTGCCGCCGAAGTAAGTGGGCGTAAAACTTTCCCAGGTATCGTGCAAAGGTGAGCTATTATCGCCGACGTACATATACGTCCCGCCGGCCTTACCCGTAAGCTTGACGTAGTACTTGCCCGGAGCCACGTTTCCGAAATGGAAAAGGCCAGTGTCGTCCGTGTTCTTGGTCTGCCGGATCGACTCGCTGCGGTCGCCGTCGATCACGTTGGCCACGATCAGCCTGACGTTGACGTTGCGTATCGCGTCGCCGTACTGATCCACAATCTTGCCCTCGATCACGCCGAGCGGCGCAAGTTTGACTTGCACGCCCGTCATGGAAACACACAGTTCAACGAAACTGGGGCGCGTAGTTGCGGGGTCGGAAGGAACCATGAATCCGGGCTTCTGCGCCTGCAGGTTATACTGTCCCCCGGTGAGGCCGGTGAATTGAAACTCGCCGCCGGGTCCGGTGAACGCCGTTTTGAAGTTCAGTGCTTGGGCCGCATCCGGCAGAGTGGCGCCGGGCCTCTGCAATCGCTCGAGTTCGCCGGGGCTCGGAGCTCTTAAGGCGGTTACCAGAGCGTTAGCAACCGGCTCGCCGGTTTGTGAGTTCAGGACCGACCCGCTGAGCGAATAAGTGCCTTCAGTTTGCGCGCCCGCAGCCGCGGCGAACGCAATGGTCAGGGCAACCGCGTATAACCACCTCGCCTGCACTGTACCTGTTCGGAGAATATCACACAGATATCAAAGCGCCGCAAAAATCCGGATCGGCACTTACTTTTGGTACTATCCGGTTCGAACGGCTTAGCGGACAGCGCTCAGCAGTGCCGCTGCCCCAGCGATTCCGGCATCGGCGCCATAGCGGGCTAGTACCAGGGGGATCTCGCGGGCGCGGGGATTGATCGCCCATTGGGGAAGATCGGCCAGGATTTCGGGGAACAGGCCACTCATCAATTCGGCTACGCCGCCCCCAACGACCAAAATATCGGGATCCAGGATATCGACGAAGTTGCCCATCCAGACGGCCAGCAGGCGCGCCGTTTCGCGCAGAATGCCGGTCGCGAGCGGATCGCCCTCGCGCCAGGCTTGGCCGACGTGTTCGGTTCTGACCGCGCTGACCGCGCCGCCGGCCAGTTCGAGCAGTCGCCGTCCGTCCGCGCCGGCTGTACCCAGCTTTTCCTGCGCCCGCCGGGCGATGGCGGTGCCGGAGCACAGCGCTTCGATGCAGCCGCGCTTGCCGCAGCCGCAGCGAGGACCATTGTAATCGATGGTAACGTGCCCGCCCTCAGCCGCGCTCCCGGTGCGGCCGTGATAGATTTGCCCATCGATCACAATCCCGCTCCCGATGCCGGTGCCCAAGGTCGCGTAGAAGACGTAGCGGTAACCCCGCGCGGCGCCCCACAGCACTTCGGCCAAGCCGGCGGCGTTGGCGTCGTTATCCAGGCGGGCCGGAATTCCGAAAGCGCGCTCGGTCTCTTCGGCCAGAGGAAAATTGCGCCAGCAAGGAACGTTGGGAGGGTTGAGCACTATGCCGCTCGCCGGGTCAAGCGGCCCCGGCGAGCAGATCCCAATTCCGCCGACGGCGCCGCGCACACCGGGCTCGGCCGCAAAAATGCCTTCTACCGCCGACCGCACCGCGGAAAATCCCGTCTCCGCGTCGCCGCTCGAAATCATGGGCGCGCGGGTCTTCGTAATGATGACTCCGGCGGCGTCCACCAGCCCGGCGGCAACCTTGGTGCCGCCAACGTCCACTCCAATGGTCATGAGTCCCATCATGCCGATATCCAGCGAACGAGCATGGTAACACCAGGGGGGGCGCTTCTAATCTCGGCTCTTCTGCTCCACGGTGCCAGCGGCCGCGCCCGGCGTTCCCAGGCGACGCCGCATTTCGCGATAAAATGGCTGCCGACCGTCGGGTCCACTAGCGATAGCTAGGTTGGCGCCGGCGCTCCCACAATAGTCCTTTCGGAGCAGGGAAACCGTTTCCGCTCGACATCGAGATCCGACAGCACGTCGCGCAGCAGAACCCTGGCCCTGAAAACGCGAATCCTGACGCACGACCGGGTGATTCCGAGCTGCGCTGCCGTTTCGCTCTCGCTGAGCGATTCCACTTCGCGAAGGCGAAACACCACCCAGTATTTCGATGGCAGGAGGTGCTGTGCCGCCTCCAGGGTTTCCGCCAGTTCTTGCGTAATCGCCAGTTGCTCCGGCGTGCGGACATCCGCCGATAGGACGTCGAGGCCGTCGGAGCCGATGTTCCACCTGGTATTTTTGCTCCTGCGAATCTGGGTGATGGCCTCATGCACCGTGATGGCGCTCATCCAGCGGATGGTAGGCCGAGGCTGCCCGAAAAACCATCCTCGCTTCATAGGAGTTCTTTCGCATAGACGAAGTACGCCCAGCGGCGCGGCTGCCGTTCACGGGTGGATTCGTGGGCAACCGCTCCCTCCGGTCGCGGCTCGGAAACGACCGCACCGCCATGGGCTCTTTGAGGATCATAGGCTAAAGCCGGTGAAGTACTTTTCGAGAACCCATGAAAGGCCGCGCGTTCGGCGGGAAATCCAGACGGCCCCCGGCGTGCATCGGCGTAGAACGATTATGAAGCCCAATCTTTCTAAAGACACGCACTTAACCGGGCACGAGACGGAAATCCAAGAATATGGAACAGTGGTAAACCGTCCCTTATCGCTCGACCACAAGGTTCGCTTGGCCAACGTCGACGCTCTCAATCAACTTCTCGCCGACACGATGACCCTACGCGATATGTACAAAAAGCACCATTGGCAGGTCTCGGGCCCCACGTTCTACCAACTCCATCTGCTCTATGACAAACACTACGGCGAACAGGCCGGGATTGTCGATGCGCTGGCCGAGCGCATTCAGACCCTGGGCGGAGTTGCCATCGCCATGGCTCACGATGTTGCCGAGACAACGCGCATTGCCCGCCCACCCCGCGGCCGTGAAGACGTTACCGTGCAGTTGTTCCGTTTAGTGCAGGCTCACGAACTGATCATCGGCGCAACCCGCGAGGCGGCTCGCGCCGCGGCGGCGGGCGGCGACGATGGGACGAATGACTTGCTGGTTAGCGACGTTCTTCGCGTGAACGAGCTTCAAGTCTGGTTTGTATCCGAACACCTCGCCGGTGCAGGAATCGCCGACAAAGATGAAGAATCTGCACGTTCGTCCGCCAAAGCTCACGCCTAAGGCCGGCTCGTAGGGTTCAGGTATTGCCGGGCGCGCCCGGGATCCACTCGCATTGCCATCGGGGAGAATCTCAATGCCATACATTACCGTCGGGAAGGAAAACTCCGGAAACATCGATCTCTATTATGAGGACCATGGCTCGGGTGAGCCGGTTGTCCTTATCCACGGATATCCGCTGAGCGGAGCTTCCTGGGAGAAACAGATCCCGGTGCTTCTGGCTGGGGGTCACCGTGTCATCACCTATGACCGCAGAGGATTCGGCAAATCGAGCCAGCCAGCCCTCGGCTACAACTACGACACTTTCGCCGGGGATCTACACCAACTCGTGACGCAGCTCGAACTTCGTGATTTCGCGCTGGCCGGTTTCTCCATGGGAGGCGGCGAAGTGGCGCGCTACTTTGGGAAATACGGCTCGAAGGGCGTCAGTAAAGCGGTATTCATTTCGGGGGTCCCGCCCTTCCTGCTGAAGACGCCGGAAAACCCGGAGGGCGTGGATGGCAGTGTCTTCGAGGGAATCCAGAAAGCCGTGGCTGCAGATCGTTACGCCTTCTTCACCGGTTTTTTCAAGGATTTCTACAACACGGACCTCCTCATGGGCAAGCGTGTGAGCGAACAGGCCGTTCAGGCTAGCTGGAACGTCGCGGCCGGCGCTTCTGCTGCGGCCTGTCTCGCTTGCGTGCCGGCGTGGCATGAGGACTTCCGCAAGGACCTGACCCGCATCGATGTGCCCGCCCTGGTCATTCAGGGGGACGCGGACCGAGTCTTACCTATCAGTGCCACGGGACTTCGGACCGCCAAGCTGATCAAGGGAGCCCGCCTGTTCGTGGTGAAGGATGGGCCCCACTGCATAACCTGGACCCACGCGGAGGAAGTGAACCGCGAGTTGGCGAGCTTCCTTGGGGAAGGGACCGGGAAGCGCGCAGGTTCGGCGTCCCGGAACGAAGCAACCGCTTGAGGGTGATGGCGAGCGGCCGCTTGATCACGCGACCAAGGGAGCCGATTCCGGCTTGAGACGAACGAGCTCCTGAACATGCTCCACGGCTTGCGCAAGGCTGGTGGACAGACAATCAGGCTGAGTTCGGTCGAAACGGGCCTTGGCTTTGCATGTATCTCCGCTAAATCCCCAAACGCAAACCACCACCTTGAGCGTTGGGAACCGTTCCCGGATCTGCTTGCACATGGCCCGCGCCGGCGCGAACGCGTAAGGAGGCAACGCCGAGATGCAGACTATATCGCTTCCTCGGGTTTCAATCAATGCGAGCCATTCGAGCCATTCATTGGGAGAAGGCCCGACGATGGGAAAGGACAGCGCCGCGAGCCCCTTTTGCTCCAGGAGCTGAGCCAGCATTGCGGCCGTGATTTCGTCGGCCCGGTCATGAGCCGGAAGACAGATTATCCTGGCGCTAAGGCGTTTCGCGGCGTCCGGTATCGGAACGGAGTCTTCCGCGGATGAGCCGTCCGTCGTCAGTTGATACTCGGAAAGCTCGGCGATCATTTCGTTGATACTGAGAAAGAGAAACTCTTCCCTGGCCGCGTCAATCGCTCCTTTGTGCCGGTCTTGTTCGGCCATATTCAAAGCCGGGATGAGCACCGAGTCGTACAACTCGACCAGCGGTCTTCCCCTGAGAAACTGGCTCATAATGGTCTGTGCCTCCAGTTGGTCCATCGCGAGTAACCGCTGGTAGATCTGGGCCTCGGGGGCGAGAACCGGTTGATCTCCCAGCAGGATATGAAGAAAAGAGAGTTGAGGGACGTAGCGTCCCAAAACCACGACGCAGACCGTGAGAGGCGTAGACAGGATCAGGCCCGCGGGTCCCCACAGAACGGTCCAAAAGACGGCGGTGACAAGCAACGCCAAGGAAGAGATTCCCACGTGGGCACCGTAAAGCCAGGGTTCGACGAAATTAGCGATGATCAGTTCCAGGCCGACAACCAGCAGGAACACGAGCAGTGGCCTGAGCCATCCATCGAAAACGGCCAACGAGAGCGCGATCGGCAGGGTCGCGGCAACGAGCGTTCCCACATACGGCACAATCCGCAGGATGCCGGCGACCACTCCCCACAGCACTGCATTGGGTACACCAATCCGGTAAAGACCAAAACCAAACAACGTTCCAAAGCTCGCATTGACCAGGAACTGCATGAGTAGGTATCGGCTGACGCGGCCCGACGCGTCGTCGAGCGCTTGCGTCATGATGTTCAACTGACCGAGCCCGACTAGGCGCAGAAGACGGTTCCTCAGGTCTTCTCTCTTCAACAACATGAAGACCGTAAAGATCACGACCATTCCTGCCCGTCCTAGAGGCGCTAGAACAGGTCTGCCCAGGTCGCGAAGTTGCATCCATCCGCTTGCTTGGGGTTGGACTATCCGAACGGAAGTGGGAGACGAGGGCGCTGGCGGTGCGTTCGCAAGTAACCGATTCTGTCCATGCGCAAGCGAGGCTGGGGGTGGCACGCCCGGGTCGGTCAGTTCCCGCACGACCTCCTGCACGCTTTCGGCGGCATGGCCAAGCTGCCCCGTGACCGGGATGTGAAACGCCTCAATCTTGGCGTGAATGTTCTGGCGGTATAGAGGGAGCTGATTGGCGACGTCAACCAACTGGATTGCGATGATCCACCCGATGCCGCCAGCAGCCGCGACCGAAACCAGGACAGTCGTGAGCACGGAGACCACGCGGCCGATGTGGAGCCTCTCGAAAAGCGCCATGACTGGAGTCAATAGAAACGTCAGCGTAAGGGCAAATGCGAAGGGGATCAAAATCTCGCGCGCAAAGTACAGCGTCGCGACCGTTCCGACCAGAACGATGGCCCCAGCGTCACTGCGGAACTTGGGCCGTGTTGCGAGCCCTACGGCAGGCAGGTCGTGTTTCATGGGCGTTTGTCTGCCGGATGCAACCGGCAGGGACCGCTAAATGGCCTTTCTCATTGCGGCGGATCTTTTCCCCGTGTGGCTTTGACGCCTTTCAGGATCGCGAGGCCGAAAAGTACAATCGCCCCCACTGCGATCCAATGCGGGGCAATATGCAGGATCACGGCTCCATAGATCAGGCCGCCGATTAATATCAAGAAGCCAAGAATGTAGATCCCGAATGACATGGCCGTTCCTTTTCACGCCTTGCGCAGGGGTGCTGTCGCATAGCTTGTCGCTCTCACCGATCGAGGCCGTGTTTGGAGACGAGGGCCGGCCATCAGGGTGAACGGGTTGAGTGTTCCAATCTCGGAGTTCGCCGGACTGTCCCGTGCCGCGCCTGACGCTGCTCTTCTTCGGCGCGGCCAAGGATGTTCCGGAAGCAGCAAAAATGGTCACCGCCGGGGACAGCCTGGCTACATCGCAAACTTGCAAGCCAATGGCCAAACGGCCCGGCTTTCAAGCCGCGCTACGACCCCTGAAAAGGTGCACCACCGACAAAATCACCGCTACTATTAGCAAAAGGTGAATCAGCCCGCCTGCAACGTGGAACGCGAAAAAAACCAGTAGCCACAGTACAAGCAAAACAAAAAACAGCGTCAGAAACATTTTGGAATCTCCTTCCCGGACACCCTTAGAGCACGAGTCGCGCCAATATCATCCTCGAATTCCGGACAGCCCTCGCTTGCGAAGGCTGATCGGTTGAATACAGTACTGTTCCGGTCTTTGTGCTTCCTAAGCAACCAGTTTCGGAAATTCAGTAACGTATTCCAGGGCAACCGCTCCTCACGGTCGCGGCTCTGACCTGCGGCTCTTTCGCAAACTCGAGCATGTTGGCATCAGGATCGAATGTTCGGGTCGGAGCCGCGACTGTTAAAGAGCGGTTGCCGAATACGTGACCGTAATTGCGAAACCGAATACTAAGCGAACGTGTTGGTGCGATCCCGGTCTCGCAAGCAAAGCCGGAGACCTTCACATTCCCTGTGCTCCACGCATGCAGAAAATCCACTGGAACATGCAAATCCTGCCTGTCGAAAACAACTCGAAGGAGATCCCGGGCGCCCGATCAGTCCCGAAACGACCCGATTCCGGGTGGACCGGGTAAGGTTTGGGCGCTGAATTGCACAGCTCTCAGGCGGAAGATGTCGTTCGACAGCCCTCGTGTTGCAGGTGTTCGACGGATGCGAGCGGCGGGGGCGGGAGCGGGGCTTTGCGTGGGTAGGACCATTTCCAGTCAAGAGATCAATGGAGAGAAACATATGAAACCGAGCACGAAGAATAAAATCAAAGGCAACGTTCATGCAGTGAAAGGTAGCGTCAAAGAGCAGGCGGGGCAGATCGCCAATAACCCCAACCTGGCGGCCGAAGGCCAAGACGAGGCACTCGCCGGCAAAGTCCAAAAGAAGGTCGGCCAGGTTCAAAAAGTGTTCGGGAAGTAGATGAAACGCTCCCGGCGCGGGAGCATGTCTCGACACACTCGATTCGGTGGAAGACATGGCGGATTGCCCTGCCGCCAGTCAGAAGCTCGGTGGGCGCCGGTGACCGAGTACGTCGCGATGCCGGACGGGTCGTCATCCGCCGCTCCGGTGATCGAGCCGGGGCCAGGATTCGAAAAAATCCTGCGGAAGCGGCCCTGTAGAACAAACGCGCGTCTGGAAGCCTTGGCTCGCCCCGCTCGGCCGATCCGAACAGTGAAGAGTTCCCTTACCTGGTATCGTTCGGCGGAGATCGGCCAGTCTGGCCCCGTCGACCTCTGCATCTCCCATGCTGGCCCACGCGCCTTTCCGTGCAAGACTCGTGCAAGACTCCCAGAAAAACGCGCCGATATTGCATGGACAGCGTCTCCGTGCGTGCAATGAAAACACAACCACTTAGCACCTGCCGCTACCCCTTGGAACCGTCCTTTTCAGGTTCGAGTCCTGTCGCGCCCACCATAAGAATCAATAATCTGCAGGCGGCGGACGCAAAAACAGCCCACCCAGCTTGAGTTGCTGCCTGAATCTGAGGTACGTTCGCTCGCCGCGCAATCGGGTCGCCGCCTTTCGCTTGCTCACCGACGGCATCTGCGAGACCCCATAAGCTGACATTACGCATGATGCGTTACGCGAGGTGCGTAATATGAAGAACCCCTTTCAATATGGCGGCATCGTGGAAGGAGCCTTGGCGTTTGCGGTGGTGGCGGTAATTGCATTGCTCGTACCGTTTCCGCACCTGCTCCGTCCCGATTGGGACGTGTGGGTCGTTGACGAGAACGGTAACGCGGTCGAAGGCATGAACGTGGCGCTCATTTACCAGGACTATTCGATCGAGTCCCGTTCGCACGAGGAGACACCGAGCACGGACGCCAGTGGACATGCACGATTCAATGCCCTGAGAAGGCTGTCAACGGCCGGCGCCCACATTATGGGCGTAGTTCGCTCGTTTAGCGAAACCGGAGTTCACGCGAGTTTTGGGCGCTACGCATACGTAGTGGTATTCGGGAAGGGGCGACGCGCCGAATACCCGGATGCCGCCTGGACAGGATCGCCGCCGAACAAACGCTCTCGAATTATTGCCCGGCCCGACTGGTCTGCGCCATGACGCCCAAAACTTTACATCGGGGCCGTCGCCCGCCAAATCGGATCCCTGAAAGCTACGGCCTCCATGGCGGCAGCAGGTGTTTCTGGATCTTCCCGAGCGCTGTCCGCGGCAGTTTCTCCACACTCACGAAATCGCGGGGCACTTTGAAAGACGCCAGCCGGGCGCGGCAGCGGGCCTCCAACTCCGCGGCGGCGAAAGGGCGCCGCGGCACGATGTACGCCACCGGAATCTCTCCGCGCAGTTTGTCTGGAACGCCGACTACGGCGGCTTCTGCAACTTCGTTCTGCTCCAACAGGAAATCCTCAATCTCGCGCGGATAGATGTTGAACCCGCCCGAGATGATCAAATCGCTCTTCCTGCCGAGTAAGGTGTAGTAGCCGTCGGCCGAGCACTCGGCTAAGTCGCCGGTCTTGAACCATCCATCGTCGAAGGCCGCGCGCGTGGCATCTTCGCGCCGCCAGTAGCCTGCGAAAATATTCTGGCCGCGCAACTCGATCTCGCCGTCCACGAGGCGCGCCGAGACGCCGGGCAAAGGCAGGCCCACGGTGCCCGCACGGCGCTCCCCGGCGTAAGGGTTGGACATATTCATGAGCGTTTCGGTCATCCCGTAGCGCTCCAGGATGGTGTGGCCAAACTTGGCGCGGAACTCTTCGAATACCTGCGGCGACAGCGGCGCCGAACCCGAAACAAACAGCCGCATGAAACCGCCCACCTCGCGAGCGACTTCCGCCGGGAAATCGAGCATTCGCACGTACACCGTCGGCACTCCAAAGAATAAGGTGGGCCGGAAGTCGAGAAACTCGCCGGCCGCCTTTTGGTGCTCGAAGCGTTCCAGCAGGCGCATGCGGCATCCGCTGGCGAGCCGGCAGTGAAGGCCGTTCGCCAGCGCATGCACGTGGAATAGCGGCAGCGCCAGCAGAAACCGGTCGGCGCTTGAGATGTCCCAGCACGCATTCAGGGTGAGCGCATTGGCCGCAAAGTTATTGTGCGTCAGGATCGCGCCTTTGGAAACCCCGGTAGTTCCTGACGTGTAAACGAGGGCGGCGGGAGCATCGCCCGCGAGCGGCGCCGCCGGCCGCGCGGCCTGCTCCGGCGCAGCCAACTCGTCCACCCGCCACACGGGTACGGATCCCGGCATGTCAGACGCAGCCACCACCGCCTTTGGCTCGGCATCGGCGAGGATGTGGAGAATCTCCCTCTCGCGGTAAAGGATATTGATCGGCACGAAGATCACGCCCAGCTTGACGCAAGCCAGATAAATGTCGATCAGCTCGACTCTGTTGGGGAGATACACGCACAGCCGGTCTCCCGTCTGCAATCCGCGCTCGCGGAACAGTGCCGCCATCCCGTTGCCGCGGCCGTCAATCTCTCCAAACGTGTAGGCGCGGCCGGCAAATTCCAAAGCCACCTGGTCACGCCGTCCTTCAAAAGACAGATCGAACAATTGCGTCAGATTCATTTACGCTCCGGAATTGCGGCCTCCTCGGCTCCCATTGTCCACGGCACGGGAGCGATCATGACGCCCACGCGGCGGCGAGTTCCGCGGCCAGACGCGCGTTGGAGCGAACCAGCGCAATATTCGCGCGCAGGCTGCGGCCGCCGGTGATCGCGGCCAGGCACGCCAGGATATAAGGAGTCACCGCTTTGCCGCGGATGCCCCGCGCGGCGGCTTCCGCCACGGCGCTCTCGATCGAGCCCGACATTTCCGCGGCTGGAATTTCATCGGCGGCATCGACTGGATTGGCGATGAGAGCTCCGCCCTCGAGTCCGAGCGACCACTTGAGCTCCAGCAGGCGCGCAATTTCGGATGCAGAGTCGAGCCGTAGCGGAACGGGCAGGCCGCTGGAGCGGCTCCAAAACGCCGGGAATTCGCTAGTGCGGTAGCCGATTACGGGGACACCGCGCGTCTCCAGGTACTCGAGGGTTTTGGGAAGATCGAGCAGCGCTTTGGCGCCGGCGCAGACCACCGCGACCGAGGTGCGGCCGAGTTCTTCGAGATCGGCGGAGATGTCGAAGCTGGTTTCGGCGCCGCGGTGGACGCCGCCGATGCCGCCCGTGGCGAAGACACGGATACCGGCCAGGCGCGCACAAATCATGGTGGCAGCGACAGTCGTGGCGCCGGGCCGGCCGGTGGCGATGGCGTAGGCGAGGTCGCTGCGGCTGAGTTTCAGGACGTCCTTGGCGGTGGCAAGCGAATCGAGCTCGGATTCCGCGAGGCCGACGCGCACCGCGCCACCTATAACGGCAATCGTAGCGGGCACGGCGCCGCCGGCGCGGATTTCCGATTCCACCGACCGCGCGGTAGCGATGTTGTCGGGATATGGCATGCCGTGGGTAACGATGGTGGTTTCGAGCGCGACCACGGGCCGGTGCGAAGCCAGGGCGTCGCGCACCTCATCGGCAATTCTAAGCGCGGGCATGGAGGGCCTCCGGGGTGAGATGGGGCGCCGCGGCGTTGGCGGACTCTATGGCGATCGCTGCGGCGGCCAATCCGAGACGGGCGGCACAGCCAAGATCGAGGTGCTGAGAGAGGCCGTAAAGAGTGCCGGAGACGAGGGCGTCGCCGGCGCCGGTGACGTCGCGCGGGGCGGCGGGCAGAGCAGGCATGGCGGCGATGGCTGTGGGGCCGTAAACGGCGATCCCTTTGGCGCCGGCGGAAACGATGCCGGACACGGCGCCGAGGCGCCGCAGGGACTGGGCAGCCTCGGTGGGATCGGTGAACGCGGCGCCACTGAGCGCGCCCGCCTGCGCGAGATTGCAGAACAAGTAACCGATGCGCGGCAGCAACGGCAACAGGCG
Organism: Bryobacteraceae bacterium; assembly: GCA_049511335.1. GTDB lineage: Bacteria > Acidobacteriota > Terriglobia > Bryobacterales > Bryobacteraceae > JBEKYD01. The sequence goes on from JBEKYD010000013.1 coordinate 34,368, forward strand.
GCGCGATTTGGCAACCGAGATCGCGTCGACGGCGACGGGGATTTTCCCGGCGGCGGCCAGCAGCCAGTCTAGCGTGTCGCCGGGGAGATTGGTGTCCAGGAACCAGAGCACGGCCTGGCGGAGGCGCGGCAGGGCCGGTGCCAGCATCGCGGGGGTCACCTCGTCGTAAATCTCCATATCGGCGAGACCGATTACCAACTCGCCGGTGGTTTCGAGGATGGCGGTGTAGGAGGCGGTGGGGCGGCTATCGGAAACGGTAACCAGCGAGGTGTCGAGCGGCTGGGAGAGAACCTGGCGGCCGGCCTCGTCATTGCCGACGCGCGAGCAGAGCAGGACGCGGCAGCCCAGGTTGGCCAGGTTCTGAGCCACGTTCCGTGCGACGCCGCCGAAGTCAGTACGGATGGCGCCCGGGTTGGACGTGCCGAGCACGAGCGGCGCACGGAGGATGCCGCGGCGGTCGAGGTGGGCGCCGCCGATGCAAGCGATGAGAGGAAGGTGCACGTTGCCATTGTGGCGCGAAAGCGAGGCAACCGGTCAGGGCGCGGTCTAGCCACGGATGAACGCAGAGAATCAAAAGTCCGGGGAAAAAAGGATTAGCCACCGATGAACGCCGATGGAAAGCGGGCCGCTAGGGAACTGCCGAAAGCGGGTTACCAACCCGCTGCCGGTTGCCGACCTGCCCCACGGGAAAATCGTAAATCACTGTAAGGCAGACACTTGAAACCTAAATCGCGCTGCAGGGATCTATAATTGCGGAACGGGCGGCAGGCTATCTCGTAGAGCCGCTCGGGAGGTGCCTATGTCACGGGAAGCAATCGGGCGGCTCAGGCAGCCGGCAAGATGGACGGCGGCGGTGGTTTCATTTGCCCTTTGTGGCAGTTTGGCCCTTTGGGGCCAGAATCCGGAGCCTGTCGCTCCTCCGGCTGGACAAACGTTGACCGCCGATCAGCTTGACGATTTGGCTGCGCCTATCGCGCTCTACCCCGATCCCTTGCTCAGCCAGATCCTGGTGGCCAGCACCTACCCCCTCGAAGTGGTCGAGGCCGGGCAGTGGCTGCAGAAAAACTCGGGGTTGACTGGTAGCGCGCTTACCGAAGCTGCCCAAGAGCAGAATTGGGATCCCAGCGTGCAAGCGCTGGTGGTGTTTCCCGACGTGGTCAAATTATTGACCGAAGACGTTACCTGGACCACCAACCTGGGCAACGCGTTCTTGGCGCAGCAGACCGAAGTCATGGCCGCGGTTCAAACCATGCGCCAGCGCGCCGAACAGAACAGCAAGCTCGCTTCCACTCCCGAGGAAACCGTCAGCAACACGACCGATCCGGAGGGCCAGCCGGCAATCGATATCGAACCGGCCAATCCCGATATGATGTACGTGCCCGAGTACGACCCCGCCTGGATCTGGGGACAGCCGGTCTACTATCCTTATCCGGAGTGGTATTGGCCGTCTCCTGCCATGGTCGTGGGCGGACTGGGATTTGGCTTCTACCCGGGCATCGACATGGGGTTCTACTTCGGCCTCGGTTGGGGCGGCTGGGGAGCGTGGGGCTGGCACCCGGCATGGGGCACACACGCCGTCGTCATCAACAATACCTTTATTCATCGCTATAACTGGAACACGTCCGGCATGGCCACGCTGCGCGGAACCACGGTGTGGAGTCACAACCCGATCCATCGCCAGGGCGTCCCCTACACCAGTGGTGCACTCAACAGTCAATACCGGCAGGACGTGAACCGCAACCTCGCGGTTCGGCCCGAAACCGGGCAAGTGCCGGCACAAACGGCCGAAAGGATGGGAAACCGCTCCATTCCAGCCAGCGCTCCGGCGACCCATAACGGCAGCGCTTTCTCCGGCGCGGAGAACGGGCGCGCGGCCCGCACTTATTCCGATCATGGATACTCCAGCATGGGTCCGGCCCGCAGCTCGCCAGCCCGCAGCGGCGGTGGCGGCGGTGGCGGGAGGAGGCGTTAGACAATGACCCGGAATTCCGCAGCGCGTAGCGCCGGCGATCTTGTCGCCGGTGCTTTTCCGCTCGCCGCTCCGCGCAAGCGTAACCGCCTCCTAGCGCTCTGCCTGTTTGCGATCACCCCCCTCCCGGCGCAGACCTCTTTTCCCACCCCGCAAGTCGCCGCCAAGGCCCTCGTCTCCGCGGCCGAATTGAACGATACCGGTGCCTTGCTCAAGCTCTTCGGCCCGGAAGGGAAACCCATCGTTGACTCCGGCGACCCCGCCGAAGACCGTTCCCTGCGCATGCAGTTCGCCAAATTGGCGCAGGAGAAAATGCAGATCCAGAGCGACGCGAATCACGCCACCATCCTGGTCGGCAGCGCGGAATGGCCGTTTCCCGTGCCCCTGGTTCAGGCCAAAGGCCAATGGCATTTCGATACTCCCGCCGGCAAAGTCGAGGTGTTGGCCCGCCGCATCGGACGCAATGAACTCAATGCCGTCGAGGTCTGCCGCGGTTACGTCGAAGCCCAAATGCAATACGCTTCCGCCGACCGCGACACCAAGGGCGTGCTCGAATACGCCCAGAAGATGGTCAGTTCGCCGGGCAAGAAGGATGGTCTCTATTGGGAAAGCGAATCGGCCCTGGTGCCCAGGGCTTTTGCCGACGCGGCCGCCGCCATGGGCGAGGGACACAAACTCGCCCCCTATCACGGCTACTACTTCCGCATTCTCAAAGCCCAAGGCCCCGACGCGCCCGGCGGCGCGCTGGATTACGTCGTCAAAGGCAAGATGATCGGCGGCTTCGCCCTGGTGGCATGGCCCGCCGAATACGGCGTCAGTGGCATCGAGGCGTTCCTGGTGAATCACAAAGGAATCGTCTATGAAAAGGATTTGGGCGCTTCCACCGCCGCCTCGGCCCGCCAGATGACCCGCTTCGATCCCGACAAGACCTGGAAGCCGGTTACACTCGAGTAATGGGGAGAGCGTTCCAAGTCAAGGCTGAGGACAACGTCGCCACGCTGCTCGAGGACGCCGCCGCGGGCGACGGCATTCAGATATTGGGCGCGGCGCCATGCGTGGTGGAATTGCGCGAACCGGTGGTGCTGGGCCATAAGGCCGCTCTCCGCGAAATTTCCGAAGGGGAAGCCGTAGTCAAGTTCGGCGTTCCCATCGGCGTCGCCACCCGGCCCATCCACCCCGGTGAGTGGGTCCACCTGCACAACTGCGCCAGCAGCGTCGACCAGCGCTCCGGCACTCTCGACCTTCACACTGGCGCCACCACGGACATGTCTTATGAGTGATCTTTCTACTGTCCGGCCCGTCTGGCAGGGCTACCTTCGCCAGGACGGCCGCAAAGGCGTGCGCAATCTGGTGCTGGTCATCTATACCGTGGAGTGCGCCAGCCACGTGGCCAAGGAAATCGCTCGCGGCGAGGAAGACGCGCACGTCATCGGCTTTCCCGGCTGCTACGAAAATGCCTTCGCCATCCGCCTGATGCTGGCGCTGGCTCGCCATCCCAACGTCGGCGCCGTGCTGGCCGTCGGCCTCGGCTGCGAGTATACCCAGCCCCAACGCCTGGCCGAAGCCGTGGAGCAGACCGGCCGGCCGGCCGAGTGGTTCTACATCCAGGAAAACGGCGGCACGCGCAGCTCCATCGAACGCGGCAAGGAAGCCCTGCGGCGGATGCGGAACCAGATCGCCCATGTGCCGCGCGTCCCCATGGGCTTGGCTGACCTCACCGTGGGCGCCGAATGCGGCGGCTCCGATGGCACTTCCGGCCTGGCCGGCAATCCCGCCGTGGGCGCCTTCTTCGATCTCTTGGTAGATTGCGGCGGTTGCGCCATTTTCGAAGAAATCGTGGAGATGATCGGCCTCGATGCCATCATCCAGGCCCGCGCCGCCAACCCCGAGGCCCGGAAGCAGCTTGCCCACGCCTACCAGAAAGCTGAGACCTACTGCCGTGAAGTCCGCCAGTATTCCATCTCACCCGGCAATTTCGCCGGCGGCTTGACCACCATCGAAGAGAAGAGCATGGGCGCATTCGCCAAGAGCGGCAGCCGCCCCATTCAGGGCGTCATCGAGGTGGCTCAGCGGCCTCCGCATCCCGGCCTGTGGCTGCTCGACAGCGTTCCCGATCCGCACTTCATGCAGTTCGGCTACACCAATCCCAACGATACCGAGGGCATCATGGACCTGGTGGCTGCCGGCTCGCAAATCGTTCTCTTCATCACCGGCCGCGGCAGCGTGATCGGCAGCGCCATCGCGCCCCTCATCAAAGTGACCGGCAACTACAGCACCTACCGGCGCATGACCGACGACATGGATTTCAACGCCGGCCGCATCCTGAACGGCGAGATCTCGCTGGAGGAAGCCGCGCATGAGCTCTGCGATCTGGTGGCCGGCGTGGCATCCGGCCGCGCCAGCAAACCCGAATCGCTGGGTCACCGCGAGTACTTCATCATGTACAAACACCAGGACACCCCGGCGCTGGAAGCCGGGTGCAGAGCATAGCCGTGGGGCAGACCATCGTTTTGTGTGGTCTGCCCCGCACCAGTCTTTCTCCAGGGCACCTGCCTGGCTGTCTGTATTACTATCCACCAAATTCTTCGCCTGCCGCGACGATTCGCCCGTGATCCTATGAAATGAAAGCGCTGCAGCGGGTTGCTGGCGTATCCTGGCAGCAACCCCAGTTCGAAAGGAGTTGCAGCGGTTATGGAACAGTTTATCGGATGTGACGCCCACAAGGAGTTCTCGGTGTTTGTATCGATGGACGAGAAAGGTGTGTTCATCATCCGCTTCAGAACTGTACCTTTGCAGAAACACTCGATCTGTTCCAGACCTCGTCTGAGTTCCAGGAAGCGTTGCGTGTGGCGTTCCAGGGAGGCACTCCGTTCCACGGGACGGATTCGGCTTTTGGAAACAGGAACACGTGACATTGTTCTTACGGCAATTTTACCGTAAGAGCATGATACTCTTGATTTGCCAGGCAACCCTGGTGATGGCCGGAAGGATCGAGCCGACCGCACGGCGATACGATCCAATGGCGAGATCGACGCTCATCAATACCTTTTTCCAGAGGCATTCCAGAGGTATCCCGAAAAGCCCGATCCGTAGCCGCGCCCGCGGTTGATCAGCATGCGGATGTTGCCGTTGAGGGCCTCGACGATTGCGAAGCGCACTTTGGTCCGGCAATAGTTCAGAATCCCGTCGAGGTGCTTGATCAACATGACGGCGAGGTTCTGAAATGAGGGCAGACGCTGCCATCGCAGTTGATCCTCTCCCAGGTCAATGTCAGCATCCCGGAGTTCGGCAAGCTCCGCGCGGAGCAGATCGTCGTCGAAGGAACAGAGTTCAGCAAGTTTGTTGTCGGCCAGAAGATATGCGCGCTTCTCGGTTTCGGAGAGGTGGTCGAGAACGATGATGGGCACCGTCTCCAGGCCCAGCTTGATGGATGCGAGATACCTGCCATGGCCCGCGATGATGCCGCCTTTGCTGTCTACGAGAATTGGCGCGTTGAAGCCAAAGGCGAGGATGCTGCCGGCTATCTGTGCAATCTGGGCGTCCGAGTGCGTTCGCGGATTCCTTGGATTCGGTACGAGCCGTTTCACTGGCCAGTGCTCGATGTGATTTGCCATTGCTTGCAAGGAAGTGTTCTGGCGACCGGAGTCGCAGCATCCTTCCCCTCAATAGTAATCGCGTGCTTCATTCGTCAACAGAGGTCACCGACTTCGCGCGGTCGTCAAGAGGGGGCGGTGCGGGGCATTCTGAGTATTGTGAGGATTGTGAGAAGCGTGGTAGCGTTTTCGCCCTTCTGGCAGCCGAGTGTCGGGTTCTTGGCTGGAAATGTCGGGTCGATGTCGGTTTTGGAAACCCGACATCAGTTTGGCAAACAGAATCAGTTGATTAGGCCCTAAAGTCGGGTTTGTCGGGTTTTTTATGGGAGGAGAGAGGCGCCAGGAATTCGCGCAGGTTTTTTCGTGTGTTCGAGAGGCCGTGCGGCTGGCGTCCATTTTGGACTCCAAATGGACTCCAAACGGAGGGTCTAGGAAGGTCTGCAGCCTGTAAGTCTTTGAGGAATTTGGTCGGGCCGCCGAGATTTGAACTCGGGACCTCTTGCACCCCAAGCAAGAAATATCAATCACTTACGAGGGGTCCTCACTGAAAACAAAAGACTTGCCTCGACCCGATTTGGACGCCAAATGGACGCCAAATGCCGACTTCGGCGGTTTGGACTCCATATGGACTCCGGGGGTAGTCAAAACGGCGATCTCGTGAACGCGCGTAGTTGCAGAACGTCCTAGCGTCGAGCGCCTGGAGAAGAAGACATCACCAGCTTCGCTGAATCGCTCCAAATTCCTTGGTCGTCCCAGCTGGATCATGGCCGTTTCGGCCAAAGCAGAGGCGACCGCAGGTCGACTGGCAAATCCAGACGTTCGCCGATCGGCGTGCGAGACGCAGGCAACGCCCGGGCCGTCGCTTAGCCCTTGCAGTATGATAGCTGCATGCCTGAGTCCCGGATCTCCGGCGAAGAACTTCGTTCTCAAGATGTCGCCAAGGCACTTCAGCGGCTGAGCGCAGAACTGCTCAGAGCGCCAACAGTCAACGAAACTTTGAGCATGGCGGTTGAGGCAGCACGGGCTCTCCTTGCAGCGGATTTCTGCAGCATAGTTCTCAGAAACAAAGCTGACGACACCCTCGTAGTTGCTGCGGCGTCTGGTTGGCCGGATTCCCAGGTCGGGTATTCCCTGGAATCGGGTGCGCAGTCACACACCGGCTACACGGTCGCTGTGGGCGAACCCGTCGTCGTCTTGGATTTTGCACAAGAACGTAGATTCCTGTCGCCGTCCCTTGCCCGGGAGCGTGGGATAAGATCCGGACTCAGTGTTCCTATCTTCATCGGTGGAAGCGTGGTCGGGGCAATGCTTGTTCACACGTTGCAACCCCGAAACTTCACGGAAGCTGACTGCGATTTACTTGGCCTTATTGCCAACCAGACAGCCATTGCCATGGAAAGCGCCGAGCGGTATGAGAATCTCCAGCGCAAGAATGTCCACCTCAGAGCCCTCCTCGACGCGGCGCGGGTGATGACACAGGTTGACCTCAGCGTGCGGCGGAAACACGTTTTGGACCAAATAGTTCAGCAGGCCATCCGCTGCGTGGGTTCCGGCCAACGGGAAGGGACGGTGCGCGCAGCGTTATCGCTGTATAACGAATCGACGAACAAACTACGCTTTGAAAGCGCTTCGATACCCGAAGTGGTTGCAAAATCTGTTGACCTTGGTCCGCCCTCTCGGGGCGACATTGGGATTGGTCTGAGCGCTGCGGGGCGCGCCGTGATCACCCGCCAACCACAAATCGTGACTGATCTTGCAAAGGATGCTGATTACCTCGCGCTGTCTCAGAACGCCCGGTCTGAAGTGAGTGTGCCACTCCTCTATGCTGACCAGCTAGTCGGTGTCCTCAGCGTAGAAAGTGATGAACGCGAAGCGTTTGACAAAGACGATCTAATTACATTGCAGGCCCTGGCTGAAATGGCTGCGATTACTATTCGCAACGTTAGCCAATTCGAAGAGCTCAAGGCGACGAAGGGCCTTGTCGGCGCCCGAACGGCCTTAGCCTGGATGGGGATGGCGAGCAATGTCTGGCGTCACGCCATCAGCACGCAAGCAGCCACCATCGCCGGTCATACGCACTTGATCCGCCTACGAGCACAGCAAAGCCAAGAGACCATTCCTTCGTGGCTTGAAGAGAGTCTAAAGAAAATTGCGGTTCTTTCGGCGCGCATTACCGAAAACCCCATCACACCACCGCTTTCTTCGGAACAGGGTGTCTCTGATGTTCACGTCAATGCCTTCGTTTCTGAACGGCTCGCTCACTTGATTGACCGCTTCGAAGGTAATGTGCGCATCGAGATGGAATTGACCCTCGATGCGCCCGTTACTGTTCGTGCGAGTCCTGAGTGGCTTCGGCGAGCCCTCGAGGTCCTCATCGAGAATGCACAGCAAGAACTAATGCACGTTGAGGAGTCGCGCCGCCTCATTCGAGTACTGACACGCCCCGCCGAACGCGGGGTGGAAATCGTCGTTCGTGACCTCGGCAGAGGAATCCCTCCCGACGTGGCAGCGCAAGTCTTCAAGGGCTTGGTCAAGAAGCAAGAAGAAAGTCGGGGTCTCGGCATGGGCCTACTGATGGCCCAAGCGATTGTCGAAGCCTACGGCGGCAAGGTCTATATCGAAGCGACCGGCAGCGAGGGTACGAGTATAGTCTTGTGGTTGCCCATTCCCCTCCCACCCGTGCGATTTGTTGTGATCGGTACCTCGACCACCGACGATCCATGGCATGCGACGCTCGGCCGGGCTGTTGCCTCGCTTGGCGAGTTACTGTCGCTAAGTTCTGCTGGCGATCTAAGCCGTGTTCCTACTCAAGGTCGGATCATCTTCATTCTCGATTCAGCAATGATGGCAGACCTGAGCGCTCTTCTCTCGCGGATACGCACCGAGTTCCCAGACCATCCGGTCGTCGTTGTCATGGCCTCGCCGACATGGCATCAAGCCCGGACCGCATTTATTTCTGGTGCCACTGACTGCATAAGAAGATCATCAAGCGTCTCCGACCTGGAGCGGACCCTCAGTGCGCTCGTCCGGAGAATGCCATGACACCACTGTGCAAAATATGAGAGGCTCTTATGTCACCTCATAGAATTCTAGTGGCCGACAATGATTCCGAGTTCTTAGCGGTCATAGCGAGGTGTCTCGAGGCGCTCGGGTACGAAGTTCTCACTGCGATTACCGCGGTCGAAGCTCGAGCGGTTCTGGATGCCGGCAACGTCCATCTAGCAATTCTAGATACTCGGCTGGACGATGATACTGACTCAGATGACATGACTGGGATTACTCTAGCTCGCCAAAGTGCCCCCACCGTTCCAAAGATCGTTTGGAGCGCATTTCCTTCTTTCGATCTCGTCCGGGCTGCTCTTGGACGGACAACAGGCCCGCCAGCGGCTATCGCTTTTTTGCCCAAGACTGATGGTTTGGAAGTGTTGGTCGAAAGTGTGCGTCAGATCTTACAGTCATCACCAAACAAACTTTAACAGCTCAATGAAGCTCAATCATCGTGTGCCCCGCCACCTTGCAGTAGGCCTTATTATCGGACTACAGTTAGTTGCCTCAGCCTCTTAATTAGCTTAGCCTTCAGTCCCCTCATGTCTGCCGCGTATGCTATAGCATTTCGATCTCGAATATCGAATGGGAGACTCTTGTAGGTATCGGTAATGGTGACGATCTCTTTATCGAGTGCCACTCCATACCCGCACTCGTAAAATGCATTTGGATTCTGGTCCGTTGCAAGGAATACAACAAGTTTTGAATCTTTCAATTCCATGAAGACCTGATCTATTATCGATTTCGTAAAAGTTCGCTGATCGACGCGAACACACTTATAGTCTGCCTTATTGATGCACGCTTCGATTGCAGAAAACACTCCGTCATACTTCTTTTGGAAGGGCATCGCAATGAAGCAGGTCTGCTGTCGACGAAGTGAGTTCAGATAGGGAAGCAGCTGTTCGGCAAAGCGCACATAATCGGTGCCGCGCTCTATGAAATTAAAGTTGTATTCGTATTGTTTAAGTAAATCATCAGTTATGAACTGCGAGTAGACGACAAGTGATGAGCGGCCATACCGACCCATAAGTGCTTTGTAGAGTTCCAGCCCCCCGAACGGCGTCCCGTTGTAATTCATCGTAACATCTATGAGAATTATGTCGAAGAAGTGTTCGCTAGCCAACTTGATCGCTGCACTTGGAAAGCGGGCAGAGACAATCGTAGCCTTGGTCCTTTCCTTTAAGAGGTGCGTGACCAGTTTCAGAGAGTCCTCGTCATCATCGACGAGCAGAATGCTCTTAAGAACGTCTTCCGTTTTGCGCGTCACTGGTTGGCACCCTCAGGGCTAGTGTATGAGGCTATCACCGGTAACTCGATGTGGACCATAGCCCCTCCTAGAGTCTCGGACCGGGAGAGCAGAAAAAGGCCCTTGGAGTCTCGAACAATGCGATTGATCAGGCTTAGCCCCGAGTGTTTCATGTTGTCGTGGAGCTGAGGGATAGCATCAAGAGGGAGGAATCGCTTCGTTGTGACGCCAGCGAATCCTGGGCCATTATCGTGGACGTCGCACATAAACAGCAAGTTCGTGACACTCCAGTTTATTGAAACGGTCGGATCATTACCGGCTGCGTGTACGGCGTTGCTGACCAGTTCTGCGATGATGCCTGTAAGCGTATTCGCTGGGTAGACGATTGCAAGGGAGCGCGGTGAATGTTCCGCCGCAAGGACGGTGGCTTGGGGGTAGCGGGCGCGAACGACATTGAGGAGGTCGTCTGGACATGTAAGGAAAGGTTCGTCCGTGTCGAGCGGACGGTAAGCCTCGACGAGCGCGAGTGTCTTGCTGAAGCTGTGCAAGGCCCGGACTGCGCGATCAAGATCAGCCCTAAGGGCAATCCGTAGATCGGCCGTCTGGTCGCCGTGAGGCTCCTTGGCGGGTGACGCAGCCACGTTGAGCAACAAGGCGTCAACCGAGTAGGATGCTATTGCGGCGCTCTTTGAGAGATCGTGCATGGCGAAGCTGAGACCGGAGAAAGACAGCTTAAGCAGTGTTGCAACCTGCTCCTTGCTGAGATCCGGCAGCTTAAGGTGGATCGCCATTCAGGAAAGGGCGATTATAACGCAACGCGGATCTGGCAGATTGGCTATATAGAGAAGCCATGGCGGTCACCGGGGTGGCTTACGAAAGGTGGGCTTCTTCGCAAGTGGCGCCATTTCACTGGACTACGGGCGTCGCTGGCTGTGCTGCCGCGAGTTCAGGTTGACCGTCCGATGACGTAGGAACCAGTGGCACCGTTTCCCCAGCTTTCGCGCTCCGCTCGTCTCTGGCGTTCGCCAGCTTCCGCTGGATGCGCCGCGTCAGCTCGTTTTGCCGTTCGGCCGTTACGAACGTGTATTCGCCCGTCATCTCCAGATCGCTGTGGCCGGCAATCTTCGACGCCTCGATGGCACTCCCCCCGACCTGCTGCCTCCAAGTGATATTGGCTCGCCGGAACGAGTGCGGGCCCAGACCGGGAAAGTCGCAGCCCTCGGCTTCTGCCGCCTGGTGCAGGGCATCGCGGACTCCGGAATCCCAAAGCGGATGTCCCGGCGCCCGCTTCTGCTGGAACAGGAATGCCTCCGGTGTCGCGCCGTCCTCGGTTCCCTTTACTCGGTAGCGCTCCACCAAATCGCCTATTCCTAGGACGCGCCGGCTACCCTCGCTCTTCGGCTGCCCAACATCCTGGTGCCATACCCGCTGCTCGATTTTGATCGTTCCGGTGTTGAGATCGAGATGCTTCCATTTCAGGCCGAGCACCTCCGAGATTCGGGTGCCGGTGGCGATGCAAGTTTCGATTATGAGTTTGTTCGGTTCATCCAGCCGCGCCAGCACCCGAGCGGTCTCGTCGAATGAAAGGATCTTGCGCTCGTACTTGTAGCGTTTCTTCCCCAGTTTCGCCCGGCTCACCGGCGTGCGCCGGCCCTCCTCCCACAACCCGTGACCTTCGGCGTAGTGGAAAACGCGGCTCATGATGGCCCGCACGCCGTGCATCGTCCACCAGGAACCGAACGTTGTGTGCAGCCAATCCTCTACCGCCTGCGGCTGGATCTGGTTGAGACGGAGATGGCCCCACTTCGGCACGATATATTGGTGGGCGTAAAATTCCTCCTTCTCGCGTGTCGGTCTCGCAATCTGGTCTTCCCGGCCGAGGTAACCCTCTTCGTACATCCGCACCACCTCGCCGAACAGGGCGACGCCGGTGGCGGCCACCTGTTGGACGGCTTCCTCCGCGGTGGGCGCATTCAGCTTCGCCAGGAACTTGTCGCGCTCAATTTCGGCTTGCTTCTTGGTGATGGCGCCGTCACCCTTGCTGGGCCCGACCTCCTGGTATTTCCGCAGCGTCTTTACCGTCCCGTCCGACTGGATCTCGTCGGCCCGGTAGCGGAATACCCAGGGCCAGCCCGCCCGGTCCTTCCGCGGCTTTACTTGCGGGTGTTGAACGCGCGCCTTCACACGCAGGCCTCCAGCCAGCATGTGAAGACTACCTTCAGTTGCGAACATCATTCAAGTCCCGTATTATCAATGGATTCGCGGGCCTCGATCAAGATTTGCGTTTTCCGCGATTTCTCCGCAGGTCTCTCCTGCTAGAAAAACCTGACATTTCCGACATTTTCCGCGTAGTCCATTGATTCTGTTTGCAAAATCGATGTCGGGTTTTCTAAAAAACCCGACATCGACCCGACATTTCCAGCCAAAAACCCGACATCGCGCCGACCCTCACCGAGCATCGTTATCCTCGCCGTCCGGTGCTTCCGGTAGGATCGTGTTTCTCAAAAAATGCAGCACCGGGACCGTTGACCCGGCGATCGTGCGGCGAACCGTGAGGGTCTCCCGCTTAGCATCGACGGAGGCGAGCAACCCCTTTTCGAAGAGTCGTTTCTTCAGAACTTGGGGCGATGTTGCGAAAGGCTCGTTCATATCGCGAGCCATCATCTGAATCACCCGGTACGATGCGGCCGGCTCCAGGTAGATGTCATCGCCGTCCACCCATCCAACACAATCCCCCTGCGATTTCCAATTCTGGTGGTCCAAGCGCCAGCCACAGGATTCCGGCGACCGCTCCGGCGTGCCAGCCTTCGTTGTCTGAAGATGCGCCCGGCCGGACGTCAAACATGCCCGCACCAAAGATAGAAAGCGCGCCGTGGGTTCGGTCTCTAAATGATGCTTGCCTTGGGCGGCGGCTACCATTTGGAGCGCTTCCCAACTCCGTTCTGCCAGGCGCTTTCGTTCCACCTTGTCCACCGCTCCGCAATCATGAGCGAATTCCAGAAACGACTCGAATCCGGTCTGCAAGTTGGCGATCATATCCGCCGTGCGGGCATGGGCGGGATCAGATACGCTGCGACGAAGCTCGGCCGCGCTGTCAACCAGAGCAGCCATCTTCTGCTCATAGCGCCCGGCGATCCACTGAATAAAGCCACCCATGGCTTCGGCGTACCGACCGCTTGCCCCATCTCTTTGACACTCGGTGAGTTCGTCGGGGCTGATCGCACCTTTGGGAAGTTCCAGGAGCAGGAGGCGAGCTCGAATCGAATGGCCGTGCGGGATCTCTTCTCCGGTGGACAGAATCAACCCGCGCGGCGGTTTCGGCTCACGCAGTCTGGCACTGGAATCCAGGCGGCCCCGCCCTGCGCGGTTCCCCGCCGCGCGGAATAGTCTCTCCGCCGTGGCGTAGTACCGGCTGACGTCCGCGGCGCTACCCTGCGGCGCGAAATCGTCAACCACCAAGAGAGCGTCTTTTGCGTGAAATGCCAACATCTCAAGGGCATTGCCGGTCGATGACCATGCAGCCGGCAGATGTAGCCGATCCATACCCGCGCCGAAGTGCTGCTGTTCGAGTGCGGCCAGTTCACTTTTGAACGCGCCCGTCTCTCCCGCTAGGTGCAGAGAGAAATCGCACTCGCCGAACGCCGCCCGGCAGGTAGCCGTCCGAAGCGGGAAGCTCACCGCCATGGGCCCAAGCTCGGCGAGCCGAAAGCTTGACCGCACGGCATTCCTGAGCTCATCGGGATTGGTCGACACCCGCAGTTCATAGTGGACCAGAGGACCCGTAAGCCGCATGTTGACGCCCGGTACGGCGCCGTCTTCACCGATGGCGCCGCTGGCGTGGAGAAAGATCCAGCGGCCATCGATGTTCCGCCAGCCAGTGTGGGTGTAGATGCAACGCTCCTCTGCGGTCATGGAGTGAAACTGAATCGCCGTACGCGCGTACTCCCGCTGGTTGGGGTACGTGATAGCGGCTGACCCCAGGCGTTCCATCGGCCAATCCATCCGCCCGAACTCCGAGGCGGAGATCGTGAACTGATATTGCTGGTCCAATAATTCAGCTTCGATCTCGAACTCCCGCTTCGTCTCGAGGCCGTCGTCCAAGCGGATGTTGGTGGTGATCGCTGCCCTGTAATTTGAAAGCTGGGTTTCAAGGAGCAACTCGCCCTTGCTGATCACGCGAAACATGCCCTCCGGTCTTGACTGAAATTGAGGCGGAAGCACAACCTGGAGGCGGGGGGCGGCAATGGGCTTTTCGAGCAGTTCGAGCACCCGTTCCGGCCCCCAGGCTGCCAGCAAGTCGTCGATTCCGTTCACGCCGCAGTCCTCCGGAAGATTGACGAACTGCACGCTTGCGTGACGGGTCGAAAGCTCGCGAGCAATTCCCTTGCGCGCCCACTTAACGCTGTCGTTCGTATGGACATTGGCGTCGAAGAGGATAATTACGACCCGGTCGGCCCAAATAATCCGTTCAAGGTCCGCAATCGGTCCCCTCACATCCAGCCGTTCGCCTTTTGGTCCCCCGGTCTTGCCGATCGTGCCACGCCAATTCCAAACGCCTGCGATCCCAATTGGAATGAACCGTGGCGCCTGTGTCTCGTGATTGGCAAGTCGAAAACCCGCCAGGGCCTTCTTCTCTCCTTCCACGATGACAATCGGGATTGCGACATCAGCGAGTTGCTGGGTGGTGACGCCGGGCGAGATGTAGAGTCGGTTAGCACTGCCAGGTGCCCCCAGGTATTTTCTCTCGGGCTTGGGTTTGCCTTCCCTATCGAAGGTGTAATCGGGCCTGTCACGTCGCAGGCGGTAGCCGAATGGTGCCGGCTCACCTGGCAAGTAGTACGGGAAGAGAATGCCGGCGCAATCGCGTTTGCCCTTCTGGCCGACTACCTCACGCCCCTCTTGGGAATCAACTCGGCGGAGCATAGCCTGATCAGCAATCTCCCGCGTGATCCAGGAGGTGAGCAATGCCGAGTAGTCTTGCTCAGTGAGAGGTCCTCCCCAGGTGGGAGGCAACCGGTCCGGGTTGGGAATGGGGACGGTCACCGGCGTTCCACCCCGGTTTTGGGCTCGTCGCGGCCATCTGGGTCCAACCCGACCGCGCGGGCGACGGCATGTGCAATGGCACGAGCCTTCGAGCTGTCGGACGCCTCGCCGGCTATACCGGAGATCCGCACCCGAACGGTAACGGCGCCACCGCGGCGGCAGTTGATGCTGTAGTTGTCCGGATCGGCGGCGCCCAACAGACGAAACGCATCCTCCAGCTTCTTCGTTGGCTGAAAACGCCAAGCCGGTTTCCAGCGGCGGTTCTCCATCAGATACCGGCCCGGATGTACCGTCCATCGCATCACGCGTTGCGCCAATAGAGCCGTGAGTCTGGGGGCCGTCATGGGCGGTTTGTCCTCGCAGAACGCGTAGCGGGCGCCGACGGCGCCGACATATTGGCGAGGCCGTCCAAGTAGACCTGGAGGTTCACCTCGGAGATCCTGATTGGGCAACTGCTGATTCGCGACGCACGGAGTTTGCCGTCGGTGATCAGCATTCGGAAGTTTGACCGTGCGTACTGGAGCTTCGTGCTCACTCGCCCCATTGAGAGTAACCTTGGAACAGCCACTATCTCTTACTGTTCAGCATAATCTCTCGTAGATAGATGGGCTAGTGATCTAACGGCGATAGCGCGTGTTTCGCAAAACGTGAAATAAGGCTCACGGCCCTTATTTCCGGAAATCTGAAATACGGGCACAACGTGTTATTTCAAGAAAACGAAAATAAGGATGAGATGTCTTATTTCCCTTGCAATCCGGCTTGCTTTAATATCGCAGAGACGGTTTTGCTGATTCGCTCCGCAGTGTAGCCACCGCTTGCCAGTTCTTTGTAGGGCGTACGAAGGCAATGTCGCTTAGCGGCCCACTCGTATCGAAGCTTAATGGGAGTGGTATCGCGCGTTTGCTTGATCGGCGTTAATACTTTCCCTTTCACGTCGGATTGGAGTTTTTGTCTGAACCGATCAAGTTCTCTATCCACAAACACATCGACGATAGTCTGAACCCTGGCTTTCCATTCCGATTCTGATTCATTTAACGGAAAGAACGATGGCAGCGCCAAACGATCACTAACAGCATAGGGATGAATGTATTCGCGCGGCAGTTGCGGGAACGCAAATTTTGGCCACATTCCATGAGGGATTTCGAGCCGCTCACAGGCCTGCAAGATCCCTAGCCGAGCCCACATTTTAGGCCCGCATCTATCCATCAGGTGACTAGGGAAGTATTTGTATCGTGGAATCTTGAACTCAGCTAGAGATAAGGGCACGTCGGGACATACCTCTTGCATCCGGCCAGACGCAAGGGCTACGATGAGGGTGTCTCAAGTCCGCATCGAAGAGCCCCGGCCATCGCGCCGGGCTTTTCGTTTTGGAACCCCCACCATTTTACCGATTTGTGATCGCGATGATTGGTCGCTTGCTTGCGTGGCGTGCTGCCGCCGTGAGTATTACTCGCGCCGGCGCCATCCTCCGGTAATGGTCCGCGCCCAGTTTCCCGGCCGGTGGGCTCCACGCTTGCGGCTCAGGACGGCACCCGGCGTTGCGCTGTTGCTTGATGACGTCACTGGACAGGGCGGCGGGGCCGCGCGTGGATTCTCTCGGCAGTGGGCCGTGCGGTTGTCGGGGAGTTAATGTTTCGCCAATCACGTCGAGTCACGCGCGCCTACCGGGAGCTTACGTGAATTCAGCCCAGTGGGGCACCTCGACCTCGTTAACCACGGACCGGAGCGAGGCTGCTTCGTTCCTCGGCCTGCCCAGGCACAATGCGCAGCAACTCGATCATGTGCCCGCCGCCCGGCTCCTGCGCGGCCACGGACTCGCGGATCAGCTCCAGTTGCTCGGCCTGCGAGGGACTGAGATCCGCTCCGCCGCATGCGCCAGCGAGCAGGTCCAGCAGGTAGTCGCCGCGGCCGCAAATCTCCCGCGTGCTGCCGTCGGCGAAATAGAGGATCACCGGGTCCCCGAGGAATCTGGCTTCCAGGGCCCTGATGCGCTTTTCAAATTTCATCGTCTTTCCTCCGGCCTACCTTGATCCCCTTCCCGGCAGGCGTTTCGCGCTTTAAAGAACATCTTAGTACGATCATGTTGCTGTTGCATGCGGTGTTGTTTAGAATTGGACACGAGAGTGCGATTCTAAAACCCAATAAAGATCGGAGGTTCATGCCAAAGAAACTGAACAACGAGATTCTCGCGGCTGCCATCGAAGGGTTCGAGGCCCAGAAGAAGCGCATCGACGCTCAGATTGCCGAGGTCCGGCAACTGATGACTGGCGGAAGCGCCGAGCCCGCGGCAACACCGGAGCCCGCGCGGACGCGGCGGAAAATGAGCGCGGCCGCCAGGAAGCGGATCGCGGAAGCGCAACGAAAGAGATGGGCTGAGTCCAAAAAGGAATCCGGCGCCGCGCCCCAAGTTGCCAAGTCCGCGGTCCAAAAGCCGAAACGGAAACTGAGTGCCGCTGGTCGGAAGCGAATCATCGAAGCCACCAAGAGGCGTTGGGCGTTGGTCCGGGCAGGGGCTGCTAAAGCGGCGAAATAGGCTTCCGCGTTTCGGACCGCGCAGAACGAACGCCACCCGTCGCGCCACGTTCGCTCACGTTGCGCCCGCGGCGCCCACCGCGACTAGTGTTCCCAACCGGTGGCGTCGGCGCGCCTTAAAGCCGAACCGCCGGGCGCGGAGCCTGTTCGCGCAGATCACTACCGATATGTGGGAATAATGCGGCAAGTTTCTGCCGCCTCGCAGTAGTGGTCGCATGGCCGAAGTCTCTCAGGTACCCACACACTGCGCTATTGACGGAGAATAGGAGTTTCCGGTACTTGAACGCCCAAAGCCAAGATCGATGACTCCAACTTCGACTATTCCGCACCCGAGGCCCGGCATGTTGGCCACGATCCGCAACCGGCGGGGCCTCATCGCGACCGTTGAGCTGTTTGATCTCCTGGAGTTTCGGAGGTTTTGAGAATGAACGTCTTCGACACCCACGCAAAGATCGTTGCCGATTACGCCAGCTACATCCGGAGCTTCATCAACATCGCCGATCCCGCCATCGGTAAGAAAGTCGATTCGGCGCTCTCCGAAGGCAAGCTCTGGCCCGACCCGCTCCTCCAGTTCAACCCAGCCTACGAACAGGCCGGCAGCATCAAAGACATCGCGCAAACCGGCCTGCTCCACCACGCGATCCCCGAGATCTTCAATGGCTACTCCCTCTACCGCCATCAACTCGAAGCTATCCGCCTGGGCGCGGCGGGCAAAGACTTCGTCGTCACCTCGGGCACTGGCTCTGGCAAATCTCTCACCTACATCGGTTCCGTCTTTCATAGGCTCCTCACCGAGCCCAAAACCGAAGGTGTAGCGGCAATCATCGTCTACCCGATGAATGCCCTCATCAATTCCCAAACCAATGAATTCAACATCTACAAAAAGAACTACGAGGACGCTACCGGCCAGACCTTTCCGATAACCGTCGGCCAATATACCGGCCAGGAAAAAAGCGGACCCCGCGCCGAGATGCAGGAGAACCCGCCCCAAATCCTCCTCACCAACTACATGATGCTCGAACTCCTGCTGACCCGTCTGCAGGAACGCAAAATCCGCGACGCCATCTACAGCAACCTCCGCTTCCTTGTATTCGACGAACTCCACACCTACCGTGGCCGCCAGGGCACGGACGTCGCCATGCTCATCCGCCGCATTCGCGCGCAGTGTAACCAGGAAATCGTCTGTATCGGAACCTCCGCCACCATGGTCTCCGTCGGCACCCTCGAAGCCCAGCGCGAAGAGGTCGCCAAAGTCGCCACCACGATGTTTGGTAAGCGCTTCACCTCCGCCCAAATCGTGAATGAGACGCTGACCCGCTCCCTGAAATACTCGGGCCACCTGCCGAGCAGCGAAGCCCTCGCGCAAGCCATCACAGTCGGCATCGATACCACTGCCGCCGAAACGGAACTGCACTCCCATCCCGTGGCCGTCTGGCTCGAAAACCGCATCGCGCTCGAAGAAAAGGAAGGCCAGCTCATCCGGCGCAAACCCCTCAAAACCAG
This sequence comes from Bryobacteraceae bacterium, assembly GCA_049511335.1. GTDB lineage: Bacteria > Acidobacteriota > Terriglobia > Bryobacterales > Bryobacteraceae > JBEKYD01. The sequence goes on from JBEKYD010000013.1 coordinate 53,299, forward strand.
CGAGGTAGTATCCGCCCTCGCCGAAGCCTCCGGCCAACCGGAGCCAATCTGCAAGGAGACTCTCGCCAACCTCCTGCTCTGGATCAGTTCCGTCAATGAATTTCTGGCTCTGAGCGAGAATTCGATAGAGTGCCCGATTGGCGCGGGTTTCAGGATCTCAGGTCGCCGGCCGAGGTCAGCGGCTGTGGCGACTGCGGCGTGCCGGCTTCGTATTGCGCGGCGG